>JAGVZJ010000029.1 GCA_018302725.1 Candidatus Woesearchaeota archaeon
CTAATATTGTTGATGAAAAAACCGCGAAAGTATTTGGCATTCATACTCCAGATCAGATTGTTGTGATGGTTCATTGCTTACCAGGTGAAGCAAAGATTATGACTGAACATGGTGCTTGGATAAGAATTAAAGATTTAGAAAAGAGGTGGAAAGAGATCAAAGTAAATTCTTTAAATCTAAATTCAAATAAAATTGAAAGGACTAATGTAATTAAATTTTTCAAATTAGATCCACATGGAAAAATTTTTAAGGTCATAACTAAAACTCAGAAAGAGATAATTGCAACAGAAGATCACCCATTATTAACCCAAAATGGTCTAAAATTCGTCAACGAAATTAATATAAATGATAGATTAGCAGTTTCCCCTTTTAGTGGGGTGGAGTATCAAGAACCGCATGATAAGGTGATAATTGATGAAACTGATTTAAGGGCAATAGGTGCAAGTGAAAGAACTATTAAAAATTTAAAGAAAAGAGAGCTTTTACCATTAAGGTATAACTCTAGAAAATTGCCTATTTTAACTAAACTTCTTGGTTTTTTAACCGGAGATGGCTGGTTAGGAAAATCATCAGGAAGATGGACTGCAAAGTATATTGGTAATCCAGAAGATCTAGAAAACATAAGGAAAGATATTTTTAGTTTGGGTTATAAATGCAATAATATAAAA
Organism: Candidatus Woesearchaeota archaeon; assembly: GCA_018302725.1. Classification (GTDB taxonomy): domain Archaea; phylum Nanobdellota; class Nanobdellia; order SCGC-AAA011-G17; family GW2011-AR20; genus JAGVZJ01. The sequence continues at coordinate 669 of JAGVZJ010000029.1, forward strand.
GCAATAAATTCTTCTAGCAAAATATTGCAAAGAAATGGTGAAGAAAGAATTATAAAGGGAGTTAGTTATCAGTTTTCAATAAGCTCACTTGGATTACCTATGCTCTTTTATGCACTAGGGGCTCCGTTTGGAAATAAGAGTAAAAATATATTTAATGTTCCAAAATGGTTGTTTGAAGCTCCCTCTTGGATTAAAAGACTTTATCTAGCAGGCTATTTCGGAGCAGAAATGTCAAAACCAGCCGCTAGAAAAGGTGAGCCGTATAGGTTTGGCAATTGTAAAATTTCTTTAAATAAAATTGAGCAAATAAAAAATAATGGCTATATCTTTTTAAATGGAATAAGGGCTTTATTAAAAGAATTTGGGATATTAAATTAATCTTGCAAGTGTCATCTAAAGAAAGAAATATTAGAAGGCTATGGGGAACCATAGGGTACGAATATAATTTGAAGAGGTCTTTACTTGCTTCTCACGCTTTACAATATTTAAATTATAAAAATGTACTACTAGCAGAAGAATCAGTTCTTACATCTAAATCTTTAAAACAATTGTATGTTACAAGCTTTAAATTTAGAGAAGTTCAATGCAAAACTTTTGAAGAATTTATTTTATCTTATGCATTAAACCCTGTCTCTGAAATAATATGGGATGAAATTGATAAAATAGAAGAAATAAAAAACTTTGATGAGTATGTTTATGATTTTACTGTAGAGCACAAGGATCATAACTTTATCGCAAATAATTTTATAGTTGGAAACTGTGGCTCCAGAGGTTTTGGACATCAGATAGCTACAGATTATCTAAAAGTATTTGACCAATCAATGAAAAAGTACAACATCCAGGTTAATGATCGTGAATTATCATGCACCCCTTTCTCCTCAGAAGAGGGGCAAAAATATTTTAAGGCAATGGCATGTGCAGCAAATATGGCATTTGCAAACAGACAGGTAATCCTCCATAGGATTAGAGAAGGCTTTGAAAAAATCTTCAATAAAAAGTCAGAAGACATGGAAATGAATCTTATTTATGACGTTGCCCATAATATAGCTAAAGTAGAAAAACATAAGATAGATGGTAAAATGAAAGATTTAGTGGTCCATAGAAAAGGTTCTACAAGAGCATTTCCTCCAGGGCATGAAGAGCTTCCTTCCATCTACAAAAAAACAGGTCAGCCCATTATAATCGGGGGGAGCATGGAAACTGGTTCTTTCTTACTATCCGGAACAGAAAAGGCAATGCAGGAAACATTTGGTTCAACTGCCCATGGTTCTGGAAGAACAATGTCAAGAACACAGGCAAAAAAGCAAGTGAGAGGGGACAAGCTGCAAAAAGATATGCAGAACAGAGGAATATATGTTAAAGCAGCTTCAATGTCTGGGCTAGCAGAAGAAGCTGGATTTGCCTACAAAGATATTAACGAAGTCGTAGACTCTTTAAACAAAGCAGGAATTTCTAAACCTGTTTGTTCTTTTAAGCCTATAGGCTCAGTCAAGGGGTAACATTTTATAAACCTCTTTCTCTTTTAATTTTTATGAAATACAAAATATTAGATCATACAGCAGACATAATGTTTGAAGTTTACGGTAAAACATTGAATGAATTATTCAAGAACGTAGCAATAGCCACATTTGACACCATGGTTAAAAGATCTTCAATAACCCCTAAGCTAAAGAGGGAAATAAAAATAGAAAACAAAGATCCTGAAAAATTATTATTCGATTTTATAGAAGAATTAATTTATATTAAGGATGCTGAATACTTAATTTTTAAAGATTTCACAATAAAAATAAAAGACAATAAATTAAAAGCAGTTCTTGAAGGGGACAAAATAAATCACAAAAAACAAATATTATTAACTGATGTAAAAGCAATTACTTTGCATAAGTTTTCTTTAAAGAAGTTAAAAAATTCCTATACAGCAACGATGATATTGGATATATAAAAAAGAAAAAAAGAAAGTAGAAATATCTCAAGGAAACTTATCTTCTCCTTCTTGTAGCAGTTCTCCTTCTTGAGGAACCTGCTCCAACTCTAGACGCAGCTCTTCTTGCAACCATTTATCTTCACCTCTTTTTAATTTATCAAATAAACGCAATTAAGAACTCTCTCAACCCCGCATATCTGTAACACTAATTGGTATTTAAAGTTATTCATTTAAACAGCCATTTTAGAATTTGTTTTCCATTTATGAGGTTTATAGTCGACAACCTTGAGAACTTCTTTAGCAGGCATTTGGATAGCTTCAAGTAAAGGAATTCTTTTTAATTCTAGCCTTGGTGAAGCTCTAGGTCTCTTGGACAGTTGAGTTAATATGTTCGGGATATGGTCCTTTCCAAGATTCAATTCACCTTCTCCAAGAGCTGTTTCCAAATACCAGTCTCTTACTTCCAAATACCCTGTTCTTTCAGTCACACTTGCTACCCTTATTTGGAATTCCATAACATTTCCAGGATCCATCCAAAAATCAGATCTTGGAGGAACCCCTAAGTAAGCATGTACGTTTCCAAGGCTGTGAACAAACCTTCTAGGGATTAACCCGGTTTCTTGAGCAATCATATGTAAAAGGGCTGCTTCTTGAGCATCATTATAAGGAACTCCTAGCAAAATATCGCAGGATCTTTGAACCATAAATAAATCCAGTTGATCACCATAAACTGTAAACTGATGCCAAAATGGACAAGGGCCTATAGCCATATCTCCTATTTCTCCAGGATTATACGCATTTAGTATATGATATCTCGACCCAGGTCTTTCTCTAATTCCTTCTAACAGATTTTCTAGCTGGTCAACTTCTTCTACCCCCCAATGGTCATCCACCCATCCATTTCCATCATGGAATCTTTGGAAAAATACTGGTCTTCTCCAATGTCTCCACTGATAACCATATATAGGGCCTAAATCCCCATCCTCTTCTCTATCGTCCAGTCTTTTTTTCCATGCCCCAAATGCTGTATTCCATCTTTCAGTATGTTTAGGTATCTCTTTGTCTAGTCCTTCTCTTTCAAGATATTTTTGAAAAGCATTACCATTCCAATAATCAACTCCTCTTGCTACTAAGGATGCAACACTTCTCTCTCCTCTTAATTTCCAAAATAATTCCTCAAAAGCAAGTCTAGGATGAATCTGTCTTGTAGTTACCAAAGGAAAACTTTCTCTCACATCACTAAATTGATATTGTGCACCAGTTATTCCTAAAATGCATTCTTGCGTTCTTGGTTCATATTGGACCTCTCCAGTAGTCAGAATCCTTTTCAAGAGTTCAAGATAGCATTGCATTTATTTCTTTAATACATTTATTTATTTAAACACTTATATTCAATGAAAAAGATATCCTAATACATAAAAGAAGATAATTTTAAATAATCATAAGCAATCTAATATATATGTCTTCTAAAAAGAGAGGCCAGGTCTCAATGGAGTACCTTATCATTGTAGGATTTGTCATAATTATGCTAATCCCTGCTACTTACATTTACCTTAGATACTCTGGCAGTTCCTCAGACACCTTATCCTCAGCAAAAGCCACCCAAATAGCAGGTGAGATAGCCAAGGCTGCAGATGAAGTGTACTACCTTGGAGCAGATAACCAAAAAAATATTGAGGTATCCTTTCCTGCTAATATAGAGGTTATTGAGTTTGACAACAAGGAGATTGTATTCAAGGTCAGGGACTCTAAGGGAAACTTAAACGAAATTGTTGAAGTAGCATCAGTCCCTCTTTCAGGGGCACTTCCAAATATCCAGGGAAACAAAGTAATTATTGTAAAATCCCTTGGAAGCAGGGTGTCTGTTAATGTAGTTTGTAATAGTGGAGAGACATTAGACTCATCAGCTTCAACTTGTTCAGCATTTGGATGCAGGTCTCCTTGTGGTTTAGTATGCCAAAACAAGGTATGGAGTTGCTCAGCCTGTTCTGATTCATCAGACAATGATGGAGACACTAAAATTGACTTTGATGGGCTAGGTGGTGCTCTTCCAGATGCCCAGTGCAGTTCTCGTGCAGACAATGATGAAAATGTCTAAAGGTCAGGCAGCGATAGAATTTGTAACCTTTGTAGGGGTAGCAATAGTTTTGTTAATGGTGTTTCTTGGGATTTCAATTTACTACCTGGGTCTAAGTTATCAAAGGGAGACAATTCAGTCTGCAGAAGACATAGCTGTTTTACTCAAGAATGAGATTAATCTGGCAGCAACAGTAGAAAATGGGTATACAAGAACAGTAGACCTTCCTTCAAAGATCAAAGGAGAGGATTATTTTATTCTGGTGGGGAAAGTTGCAACATCTGAAAAAAGGGAGATTGTTATAAACTTTAAAGGTGTTGAAGTGGTTGAACAGCTGGCTGCAGATATTCCGGCAGGAGTCCAATTTGTTCAAGCAGAGAGTAAAACAGGAATAAAAATCAAAAAATCAGCAGATATAGTTACAGTATCAAAAGTTTAAAATCAATATATTTAAAAATCAGTCTTCTTATTTCCAATAAAGAGCCCTGCGTAGCTCAACGGTAGAGCGTCCGGCTGTAGATGCTATCAGATAAGGCTGTTAAGCTATAAATGAAAGGTAGCCAGCTGGTACCGGAAGGTTGCAAGTTCAAATCTCGCCGCAGGGACTCTTAATCAAAAACCTTTTAAATACCTCATTTCAAAGAAAGCAATATGGAAGGGAAAATAGTAAGTTTTAGAAGAGGAAGACGTACTGTCTACAACACTCAGATGATTGTAGAGGTAAAAGAGTCAAATTCTTCAGAAAAAGCCCGCAGTTTTATAGGAAAAAAAGTGATTTGGACATCTCCTGGAAAGAATAAAAAAGAGATTGCAGGAGAGATAAAAACAACTCACGGGAATAAAGGATTGTTGCGTGTTCATTTTGAAAGAGGCATGCCCGGCCAATCAGTAAACTCAAAGGTTTCTATTTCTTAAAAAAACAGTATAATCAACCCAACCAGGATAAGTATATTTAAGAAATCTGCTGCAGAAGTAGAAATCGGTATTAAAAAGTTGTTTGGATCTTCTCTTTTTTTGTAAACATAATTCCCTACAAAAACAGATATAAGGAAAAGTACAAGTGATACCAATAAAATGTCAATTATAGCAATCAGTATTATCTTTGAAGTTATAGAGGGGGTAGTTGCAAATCCCTTTAATCCAGCAAATACTAGCGAAAAAATGCTTGCAATTAAGGCAGTAAACACCCCAATTACCATCAGGTCTATTAACAATCCTCTCAACTCTTTTGATTTGAAAGGATTATGTTTAATCTTTCCTTCGTGAATCATTGTTGAATACTTTGAAGAGAAGATTATGCCATAATTCCCGCCAAGACCATTAAGCACAGGGAAAAGAATAAGCAATGGCAGTATTGTGATAAACTGCTGTTTTAAATTCTCAAGACCAAACCCAGCTACAGAGCTTAGGATAGATGCTAAAATTAATATTTTTAAACTTTCAGTAAGGATTACACTTATTACATTTCTATCAGAGCAATACTCCTTAACATAGAAAAGGGTTCTTTTAGCAATATTGTGTTTTTTGTGTACTTGCCTTATCAAAGGGTGGTATTCTTTCCTTCTCACTTTCATAAGCTTCCTTAAGCTGTTGTTTAGGTTCATACTAACACCACCGCCGCAAGAAGGGAAAGCATACTAACCACATCTCCCAATGCTGTTAAGAAAGGCCCCATAACATTGTTTGGATCATGGCCTTTCCTAAAAAGATAAAATGTGAAGTACACAGAAAAAGGAATGCTAATGATGTTTGCTAGCAATCCTGCAATTATAGCTATATATATTATTTTAACAAATAAAATTCCGAATATTAAGTATTCAATAAGGAAGGCTAAACTCCCGAGCAAAGCGCTAATCGCTAAAGTAAGTATAAAAGAAGCTATGACATTACCCACTAAAAGATAATCACTGTTAATTTTAGGTTTAATTACTCCCAAAAACAACCCAGAACTTAGCCTGGCAGACAAACTTCCTGAGATATTCCCCCTCAACTCCAAAAACCCGGGAATGAGGATGAACATGGCAGGAATCAGTAAAATATTATCTGTATACACAGCCAGCAAAATACCTGCTATCAACCCTCCTATCAAAGACACTATCTGCCCAGATAGGATTTCATTAAATTCTTTATCAAATAGGCTCATCCTCTTTTTCTAAAAAATAATGTATGATTATTTAAATGATTCTATTTAAAATAATCTAATGGTTAAAAACAGGTATTTATTGATCTTATTTGTACTCTCAACATCTTTTTTCATATACCAGCATTCCGTTAACCTGTCTTGGGATTTTGCAGCATATGTCTCTAATGCTGAATATTGGTTAGGCAACAGCAATTATTATGAACCTTACAGACCTCCCTTAATGCCCCTTGCTTTAGGAATACTAAGCTTTTTTGGATGGACGGCCGCAGAATATTTATTCATTTTGCTGTGTTCAGCACTATTTTTATATTCTTCAACAAAGCTGGCAGAATCTCTGAAAATTAACCCTATCCTGTTTTATTTATTCTCCTTATCCCCCCTTGCATTGTTCCATGGATTAATTAATGGAACAGAACTCCTGTCTCTCTCACTTCTTGAACTGTTTATTATACTCTTGTTAAAAAATAAAAATTATTCAGGGTTATTCCTTGGCCTGGCAGCTTTAACAAGATACAATTTTTTAATTTTCCTCCCATTAATCTTGCTAAGCAGGGATATCAGGGGTGTTTGTAAGAATATGCTGTCCTTTATCCTACCTTTTATACCCTGGGGAATATACAATTTCTACGCTTATGGAAACTTCCTGGCTTCATTTGCGGATATCTACGCAATAGGATTTAAATTCAGAGAATATCTGCCAAATGCCTTAAATTGGCTTAATTTCTTAAATGTTATCTCATTTTTGCTGCCTCTTTTTATTATTGGTCTTTTCAGAAGAAAAAATTTTACAGATGATAAAAAAGTAACATTGATAATGGGAATAATCCTTTTCTTAACAATCTACCAGTTTTATACAACTCCTTACAAGGTAGTAAGATACTTATTCCCTCTTGTATTACCAGTTGCTTACTTCTCTGTGCAGGGGGCAGGCCTAATAAGAAAAAAATCAAAAAAAGTTTTTATTTTTATACTAACATCTTTAATCATCCTTAATGTTATTTATCTTACAATAGCTTCAACTCATACAATCAACACATCAAAAGAAGAATACATGGATTCTATAGCCATCTTAAAAGAAAAAGGGATATCAGAATGCAGGGTATTATCAAATGGATGGGTAATTCTAAACTACCTTGGGAAAACCTCTGAAGTCTATCCACGAAAAGAGTTAATCCAAAAAACTATAGATGAAGGAAACTTTATAATTCTGTTTAGGTCTATTGAAGACCCAGCATGGACTAAAAATAAAGCTCTAATAGCCAGCTTTTCTAAAATCTATGAGTCTGATAGGTTTTTTATCTTAGGTAAACTAGAGAATTGCAACCAGGAGCTAAAAGTAGACAAGCTTTATGTTGAAGAAACAAAAGAGGAAGTTGAAATGATTTACAATTACACTATTAACACTAATCCTTGTTTTACCATTTTTGAGAACAAAGAACTGTTAGAAAAAACATGCAATTTTATCAATTATGGAAAATTTAAAGTAGATGAAAACAGAAACAATGGTTAACTCTGTGATAGTCTTACAGCTTCTAAAAATCTTCCCTTGCTTGGGGTCCCCGTAAACACAAAGACATCTTTTTTTCCCATCCCCTGCAAAAAAATCATAGGCACAGATTTTACATCAAGTTCTTTAGCTCTATTGTTCCCCTCAGGAGTATTAACTATAAATTCTTCCACATCTAAGTCATCCCTCTCACTTATAACCTCATTTACAAGCTTTCTGGCAGAAGGGCAGTGGGGGCAGGTTAGACTTATAAAAAGCTCAACTTTTGTTTTTTTCATATTTTTAAGAATTTATGAGGATATATAAAGTTAATTTTTGGCCATACAAGATTTCATAATCCTGAACAGGTTAGTTAAATTAACTTAAAAATATCTGGGTATTTTGCTAGATGCGTAGACTAAATGTAAATAAAGCTCACTAAAGGTATTTCCAATCCTGGCTTGTCTTTTGTCCAAAATATTTTATTTTATGTTATTAAAAATAAATAATCAATAAATTACAAAAAATTATAACTGATGGATAATAACTAAAAAAACAGTTATGAACCCCAAAAATCCAAAGG
>JAGVZJ010000030.1 GCA_018302725.1 Candidatus Woesearchaeota archaeon
TTTGGATCTCCCATATCATATCTAACTACTTTAGAAGAAGGTATTGTTTTGATATAAGCCTTAGCCTTTACTTTAGATCTTCTAGTATAAGGTCTTGTCATATGCCTGTAACATTTGCCTTTTCTTAATGTTGCCATAATCTTTTTTAAAGCTAAGGGTTTATAAACTTAACGAAGGAGCTTCTACCTATAAAAATAAATTATCTCCTTTATTTTATTAAACACTTTCCTGGAAAAAACAAGAGAAAGATGACCTTCATACTTTATGTTAATATGGTGCGCTCCTTTTAGCTGGCTAGACCAATAAGGGACAATGTAATCATGATTAGACCCGATAGTATAAAATGAGTGGCTATGAATTTTTTTCTTACTTAATTTTATTAAAAAACTACTTCCAGGCGCCATTTGTTTTGCAGATTCTGAAAAAAAGCTAGTTAGTTTAGCACAGTAGGTGCCATTAAAAGGGGTTCCTAATGAAATAAATTTCACAATATTCTTCTTATGATTAAAATAGTAATGAAGACCAATTAACCCCCCTAAACTATAGCCAATGAAAATAATCTTTTTTAATCCATTTCTCTCAATGTAAAGATGCAGCTCCCTAGATGATCTATCAATTTTGCCAGTATGACCTCCAAAATCAGGCATATGCACAGAATAGCCAAGATGCTCCAGCCTTTTTTTAAGAAGTACTAAAAAAAAGCTCCTGGTTAACCATCCATGCAAAAGAACTATTGGAACTTCTTTCTTTCCTTTAAGCACTTTCATACGGCCAAGAGGTATTAGGGTAATAATATAAAAAACACATAAAATTATTTCTTGAACTAGTAAAGCAAATAAACGAAGCATAATAAATGAAGAAATTTATTAAATATAAATTAATCGAAAATTTATTAAAGCTGTTTCAACGAATAAAAAGAAAGTACCAAGAAGGGTTGAGAGGGTATTGCCAGGTACTAGGTCAACAATGTCAAAAAGAATTTCAAAAAAAGAAAAACAGGAAATAGCACTAAACAAAATAAAAAAACTGTTTACAGAAGCATCTAATCAATCTAAAAAAAATCTCTCTCTATCTACCCGCTATGTAGACATAGCCAGAAAAATGGCTATGAAGGTTAATTTGAGAATACCAAGAGAATTAAAAAGAAGATTCTGTAAACACTGCTACCATTACTTAGTTCCTGGAAAAAACTGTAGGGTTAGGATACATAAAAATAAAGTAATTTATTATTGCGCTGATTGTAAAAAGTACATGAGGTACATGCTAACCACTAAAGACCAGTAAAGTGTTTATACAGTTTAATCCATTTATCTTTCAAGAAGTATTTTTCCTTGACCATTAGATGAGAAAATCCTCTTTTTCTTAATTCTCTTGTTACAATCCCTCCTTTATGGGGATGTTTATACAGCTTAGGCAAAGGACTTTGAAACCCATGCATATAATGAATTAATTCATGAGCTATCGTTAGATCTACCATATATTCAGGAACTTCTAAATGTTTAAACAAACCGTTTATTACTATTTCAGAATCCTTTCCTTTTTTAGAAATATGACCAAATTTATTTTTCCATCTGCCCTTAAACCTTATGCGTACATTATTCTCTCTTGGAACCTCTGGAAATAAAAATCCCCAGATCTGTGTTAGCCTTTCATCCAACCAAGCATCATCTCTCATTTTATTAGTCTAAATATCAGATTTTATAAACCTTTCAATAAATTTAAATACTATGTAAATTCTAATAAAAATCAATGCTAGAGACATGGGTTTACACATTAGTCAGCGTTTTGATTATAAGTTTTCTCTCTTTGATTGGAGCAATTACATTATCTTTAAAAAGAGAAAAGTTAAACCATGTCCTTCTGTATTTTATTAGCTTTTCAGCAGGAGCATTATTCGGAGATGCATTAATTCACTTATTGCCTGAAGCTGTTAAAGAAAGTGGATTTAGCTTGAATATTTCTCTCTACATCTTACTAGGAATCATAATCTCCTTCATTGTAGAAAAAATAATTCACTGGAGGCATTGCCACATCCAGACAAAGGAACATGTCCACCCCTTTGCTCTAATGAACTTATTTGGAGATGCTGTTCATAATTTATTAGACGGAGTAATAATAGGCGCAAGTTACATTGCTGGTATTCCTTTGGGTATAGCAACAACATTAGCAGTAATATTTCATGAAATCCCGCAAGAAATTGGTGATTTTGGAGTTTTGTTAAAAGGAGGATTCTCAGTGCCAAAAGCATTAACTTTTAATTTCCTTACTGCGCTAACCTCGGTTATTGGCGCGATATTGGCCCTTCTTCTATCTTCTTATATAAATGGTTTAACAAATTTTCTTGTAGCATCTGCAGCAGGAGGTTTCATCTACATAGCAGGTTCAGATTTAATACCTGAACTTCATAAAGAAAGAAAAATATCAGGATCAACAATACAACTGATAACATTTATCCTTGGTATTGCAATTATGGTTGCTTTAACATTTACAGAATAATTACCCTAGTACGTTTATAGAAATCTGAATTCCTTCAGGAATATGAACTTTCATTATCAATCTTAAAGCCCTTTCATCAACATCTAAGTCTAAAACTCTTTTATGCACTCTCATCTCAAACCTATCATAACTTGCTTTCCCATCACCACAAGGGCTTTTTCTTGTGGTAACTTTCATTTTTGAGGTAGGCAAAGGAATTGGTCCATAAATTTTAGTCTTTGTTTTTTTAGCTATTTCTGTTATAGATGTACATATTTGATTGAGATCATTAATCTCAGTTCCTGATAAATTAATTCTAGCTTTTGACATGCTCTTTAAGAGAAAATATTGTTTTATAAAGCTAACTATTCCTAAAAAAATTAATTCTCTCTCAAATGCTTTCTATAAACCAGAAGGTAGTATAAATAAGAAAGCACAAAAAAGACTACAACCATTAAAGTTAAATAATCATTACTTAAAGCTGGTTCTATAAAATCATGCAGAATCTTCTTAATTAAAGGGATTATAAAAATCAATGTCAAAATAAAAATTATAAAAGAATCAACAAAACCAATCGTTCTTAAAACAATAGGTCTGTTCTCAAATAAAGAAAAAGTAATTCCTCTAAAAATACGCTCGGAAATTATAAAGATATACCTATAAAAAAAGATATAAACTAAGCTTATAATTATAAAACCGATTTCAGCTATATGCCTAATAAAAAAGTCATTAACCGCTCCATAAAAACTCATAAATAATAAAAGAAATTAAGAAATATTTAAAGGTTATTAAAAAAGAAAGAAGCTTATTGCTTCTTCACTAATCCAATACACATTCCAGCTGCAACAGTACTTCCTGCGTCTCTAATAGCAAATCTTGCCATGTGCGGAATCTCTTTATAAGTTTCAATAACCATAGGTTTTGTTGGTTTAACCTTGATTATTGCTGCATCTCCATTCTTCAACATATCTGGGTTTTCCTGCAAGGTTTCTCCAGTTGCTGGATTAATCTTTCTCACTAACTGGGTGATTTGACAGGCAACCTGTGCAGTGTGCACATGGAATACAGGCGTATAACCAACAGTAACAACAGTTGGATGATTCAAGATTACAACCTGGGCTGTAAATTCACTTACAACTGTTGGTGGGTTATCAACATGTCCTAAAACATCTCCTCTCGCAATATCCTTCTTACCAATACCTCTAACATTGAATCCAATGTTATCTCCTGGTTCTGCCTGAGTAACCTGCTCGTGATGCATTTCTATACTCTTAACTTCACCATTTACTCCCTTTCCTTCTCTTCCTGGAGTAACGATAATTTTATCTCCAACCTTCATAATTCCAGTTTCAACTCTTCCTACTGGAACTACTCCAATACCTGTAATGTTATAGACATCCTGAATTGGCAGTCTTAAAGGTAAGTCAACTGGTTTTTCTGGCTCTTTTAAAAGATCTAACTGTTCTCTTAATGTTGGACCACTATACCATTTTAATTTTTCAGACTTCTTAACAACATTATCTCCAAGTAATGAAGCAAGTGGAATAAATGCAACATTTGCTGGGTTGAATCCTGCTGTCTTCAAAACTGCAGTAACCTGCTCTTTTACCTTGTTAAACTTTGTTTCATCATATTTAACAGCATCCATCTTGTTTACTGCAACAATCATCTGTCCTACTCCAAGAGTCCTGCTTAGCCAAATATGCTCTTTTGTCTGCTCCATGACTCCATCACTGGCAGCAACTACTAAAACAGCAGCATCTGCCTGGCTTGCTCCTGTAATCATATTCTTAATGAAGTCTTTGTGCCCTGGAGCATCAATTATTGTAAACTCATATTTATCAGAAACAAATTTCTTATGAGCTAGATCTATTGTAACTCCTCTTTCTCTTTCTTCTTTTAAGTTATCCATAATAAATGCAAACTCAAATCCGCCTTTTCCTAACTCTTCAGCTTTTTCTTTTAACTTTCTCAAGGTCTGCTCATCTATAGTTCCAGAATCAAATAATAGTCTACCTACTGTAGTACTTTTACCATGGTCCACGTGACCAATAAAGACCAAATTAATGTGTGGTTTCTCTTTAGCCATTTTATTAAACACTCTCCTTTAATGTAATTAATAATCGTGGGATACCCCCGATTTATAAATATTACTGTTACTCTTTGTTTATAAATCTTTCTATTTTTTTACTACTACAGGATAACTAATTTTCAGATTCAGAAACTGACTCTTGTTTCAACCCTTTTCTAGTCCTTACTTGCCTTATTATTTTGTCCTGCAAATCTACAGGCAATCTCTCAAATGCCTGGTCTACAACAAAGAAACTACCTCTTCCCTCAGTAGCACTTCTTAGATCATTGCTTAATCCAAACATCTCAGATACCGGAAGTTTGACCTTACATGAAATATGCTCTCCTTCCTGGTTTACATTCAACAACTGCCCCCTCTTATTTGCAACTAACTTCGAAATTTCTCCCAAAAACTCAGAGGGAGAATCAACTTGCAAGATTTGTAGAGGCTCAAAAATTATAGCCTGAGCATTGACCATCGCTCCTCTTATAGCCTCTCTCACAGCAGGCAATACTTGTGAAGGTCCTCTGTGAATTGCATCCTCATGCAATTTGGTATCCATTAGTCTGACAATCACCTTAATAGAAGGCTCTCTTGCTAAAGGTCCCTCCCTCATTACCTGTTCATATCCTTCCATAACCATTTCTATAATCTCCCCAATATGAACTATTCCTCTTGTGTTATCAATAAGCATATTCCCATTAAATATTTCCCTGATATTCCTTGCCTCTTTCATATCAAAGCCAAGCTTAACAAAAGTATCCCACAAATCTCTGTCTGTCTTCTTTAATCTACCTCCAGGAATCTCCCCACTCTTTATTGCTTCATAAATACTTTCAGACATAGGTTCTACTATAAAATAGAATTTATTGTGTTTGTTTGGACTCTTTCCTTCTACCTCTGCAGATTTTTTAGTGATAGACTCTCTATAAACCACAATCGGGTTTGAAGTTTTAACATCAACTCCTTTCTCTCTCCTTATCCTGTTCTCAATAACTTCTAAATGCAATTCCCCCATTCCTGCAATTAAATTCTCTCCAGTCTCTTCATTAATTGAAACAAAAATACTTGGGTCTTCTTTATTTACCTGTCTCAAAACCTCAACAAGCTTTGGTAAATCACTTGCCCTTTTAGCCTCTATGCTTTTTGTAACAACAGGCTCGAAAATATGTTTTATAGCCTCAAATGGTTCTATTTCCTTACTTGCAATTGTCTCTCCTGCAAAAGCATCTTTTAATCCAATAATCCCTATGATATTTCCAGCAACTGCACTTTCTACCTGAAACCTTTGTGCTCCTTTGTAAATATTGACCTGCTGCACTCTCAATCTTCTCTTAGCTCCAATCATAAAAACTTCTTCTCCCTGCTTGACAGTGCCAGAAAATAATCTTCCAGCTGCAATCTCCCCTGCATGTTTATCCACAACTATTTTAGTAACAACAAATGCAACAACTCCGTTTGGATCGCATTTTAATAATGATTTCCCTTCTGGAGATTCCAAATCTCCCTGCCAAATTTTTGGTATCCTGTAAGATTGAGCTTTTTTAGGATCAGGATGATGCCTTGCAACAATATCCAAAACAACTTTGTGCATAGGCGCCTTCTTTGCTAATTCTGCCTGAGTTCCAGAATTATAAGCTTCAATAACATCCTTAAAAGAAATATTATTTTTTTGCATATAAGGCACACTCAATCCCCACTTATGGAACGCACTGCCAAAAGCAACACTCCCCTCTTGGACATTAACCTGCCATTTTTCCTTGTATTCATCAGGTGCAATGCTTTTTATTAGCCTGTTGACCTCTGTAATTATTTTTATAAACCTCTGTTGCATTGCTTCTGGTGTTAATTTAACTTCCTTAATCAATCGGTCAACTTTATTAATGAACAGCACAGGCCTTACTCTTTCTCTTAAAGCCTGTTTTAATACCGTCTCTGTCTGAGGCATAATTCCCTCAACAGCACAGACAAGAACAATAGCTCCGTCGCATGCCCTCATTGCTCTTGTTACATCCCCTCCAAAATCAACATGCCCCGGAGTGTCAATCAAATTAATTAAAAATTCTTTATTACCTAGTTTATGAATCATAGAAACATTAGCGGCATCAATTGTTATTCCTCTTTCTTTCTCATCTTCATGGAAATCTAGAGATAACTGCTTACCTGCTAATTCCTCAGAAATCATTCCTGCCCCTAATAAAAGGTTGTCTGAAAACGTAGTTTTTCCATGGTCAATATGGGCGCAAGTGCATATATTCCTAATATACTCAGGATTATTCATTAATTCTCTAACCCTCTTCACAACATCCACATCTGCCATTTAAATATTGAAATTGTAAAGTGTTTTTAAATCTTCTTCTTTTTTAGAACGTATTTTGACCTTATTTTTTATGTAACTACTTTAAAATAACTACAATAGAAAGATTTATATATATGTTGATATTTCTATATCCCATCACCTCTTTTTCCCATAAGGTTGGACTTCGGTCTGACTTTATGGGTTTTAATAATCTTAGAGGAAATAAGATAACAAGATTAAGCTATTACACATTGGGATTTGCTTCTGGAATTTTATTAGGAGTATCTGTTGACCTACTAGTAGACCAGTTCTCAGGGAGGACTCAGGAAGCTCAGGAAAGACAGAGAAAGATAAGTGAGCACATGAGAAGCATAGAGGAAGGGTGTAGACTCAATTAAAGTATTAAATAAGAAATTGTAAGTGCACTAAGAAGAGAGATAGAAAAAGAGCTATTGCAGAAGTATCCTTCAGGATCAGTAGCAGAAGCTAGATTAGACTCTTCAGGTAGAGCATTATTAGAAGAGTTAAGAACAAAGTATGCTGATAACAAAAGTTATTGATTTGGATTCTTAGAAGCTACAAATTTATAGATTTAAATCTACTTCTTAAGAACTTCCATATAATGGCATTTGCCACAATATAGCCTATCTTTATGATTTGCAAAGAAAACGCCTTCTCCACATTTAGGACAGGATCTTCCCTTAGAAACCTTATTTCCCTCTATTTTATACTTAGTCCACTTCTTACTTGGGTTTTTATTTTTTACCTTCTTTTTTGCCATCCTTAACTCCTTTCTTCTTTCTTATCTCTTCTATAGCCTTCATAACTTTTTCATCTTTGTAAACATTAGCTGTAACAACAGACTTAGCATTCCCATAATCAGTAAAGATATGCTTTATTTTTACTAACTCTTTTTTAGCTTTTGCAACATCTGCTATCTTTTCTAATAACTCCTCTCCCTTTGGGGTTCTATTTCCAGTATGCTCTACTTCTATAACTAGCTGCTCTCTTTTCAATAAAGGATGGCTGAGCTTATTAATTACTTTCATACTTTAATCACATATTCCCCATTTGATTTTATTTTCATCTTGTTTGCTATCTCTGATTTTTCAGCATTTAAAATAGTACTCATTTTTTCTTCTTCTTTATGTCCTCATCTGCCCATTTAATATTACCCAGTCCAACCTGCCTCATTGTCAATCCTATCTTGGGGTCATTAGGAATCTTGTAACTGACTGCAATTATCCTTGCTCTGCAGTTATCTTTCATTTTTAAATTCTTTTTTGTTTCCTTCCCGGCAAGTACATTAGACTTGCTGAAAGTAACATAATCGTCCATAGTCTGGCTTATATGAATCATCCCGTCTATAGGACCTATGTCTATAAAAGCTCCAAAATCAGTAATGTCAGTTATAGTCCCCAAAACTATCTCCTGCAACTCAGGCTTAAAAGCAAGAACCTTAAAAACTGTTTCATAATAAGCAGCCCCATCTCCCGGGATTATAACGCCTTCTCCTATCTCTACAATATCTGAAACACCAACAACGATTCCAAAATCCTTAGAAATCATGTTATTAAACTGCTCTTTCAATCTTTCCAAAACTGATTTCCTTGTATCCTCCTGGAATAGATTAGGAGGTACTCTTATATGACTTCTTAATGTGACTTCATAAAACATTTTTTATTTCCACATATCTTTTTTGCCTTATAAACATAATGGGCTTTCCTTTTAATCTTTTCCTAAGCTCCATATCCTGAGTTGCTATTATGTATTTCCCAGTTAATGAAACCAAAATGTCATCAACATAGTCTTTTGTATCTGTTTTTATAACCTTAACCTTTTTAACATCCAATAGTTCCTTTATTAGCTTTTCACCGGGCTTTCCTTTTAGTTCATTTAAGCTTTTATCCAAAACTGCTAGGTCATATCTAAAGTCGCATCTCTTTTCAATTTCATCAAAAATATCTATCCTAAACTTTAACGCAGTTATCAAAAAGTTTGTATCGAGCACAATTGTGTACATTTATTCTAAGCTTGAAAAAGGGGGATTTATAAAATTATCTATTTCCAATCCTCATTGGTCTCGTCAATTGAAACTTAACATTGCCAGTCATAGTAGATAATAAAATAAACAAAGCTTAAAAACCAGTATGATTAGTAATTATCGAAACATTTAAATACGATATGGAATAATCACCTATAAATTGAATTCTCACAAGATCCAGAGGTAAAAAATAAATGAGAAAAGAACAGATAGATAAAGATGTTATGAAAACAGGAACCACTACAGTAGGAATTGTCTGCAAAGATGGAATTGTATTGGGTGCTGATAAAAGAACTAGTGCTGGATATATGATTGTAAACAAAAGGCAGAAAAAGATTGCACAGATTACAGATAAGATTGCAATAACTCACGCAGGATTAGTTTCAGATGCTCAATTGTTAACGAGAATTATAAGGGCACAAGTAAGATTAGACGCCTTAAGAAAAGGAAAAGACCTTTTTGTAAAAGAAGTCGCTAACCTTTTAGGGAATTTATTGTACAACAATATAAGAAGACCAAGTATGGTGCCGGGAATTGTCGGATTCTTAATGGGGGGGGTCGACTCAAAAGGATACCACTTATTTGACCTCGGAATAGACGGTTCTATCACTAAATATGAAGATTTCGCTTCTACTGGTTCTGGAAGTATCACAGCAATTGGAGTATTGGAAGCACTTTATGAACCTGGAATCGCAGTAAAAGAAGGAGTAGAGCTTATTAAAAAAGCAATAAATGCAGCAGTTCAGAGAGATATGGCATCAGGAGATGGGATAGATATATTAACCATAACTTCATCAGGCGTACAGCCATTAACCGAAAAGGAAGTTAGAGTTTCATTGATTTAATGTTCTACAAAGGAATATACATTCTTAGTATAAATGGCAGAAGACATATTAAAAGAAGTATTGAAAGATGTACCCGAATCTGCGGAAATCTCAGATTCAAGATTTGAAGGAGCAAATATTGTTCTTTATACAAAGAACAAGGATTTTTTTCTTCACAACAACGGTACACTCAAAGAGATAGTTGACAAAATAAAAAAACGTGTAGAGCTAAGACCAGACCCCTCTTTGTTGGTAGATGCAGAAAAAGCTGAAGAGATTATAAGAAAAGAAATCCCAAAAGAGGCAGGAGAAACAAGTATATCCTTTGATCTTCAAAGGTCAATTGTAGTTATAGAAGCTGAAAAACCAGGAATAGCAATAGGAAAAGGTGGAGAAGTCTTAAAGGGAATAAAAGAAAAAACTTTTTGGGTTCCTGTAGTAAAGAGAAAACCAGCAATCAAATCCATCATAATTGAAAAAATAAGGAAAGTTCTTTTTGAGAATAATGACTACAGAAAAAAGTTCCTTAACAAAGTCGGACATAGAATATATGACGGATGGATCAGAGAAAAGAAAAATGAATGGGTAAGAATCAGCTTTCTTGGAGCTGCAAGGCAGGTGGGAAGATCCTGCTTCTTATTGCAAACTCCGGAATCAAGGATATTGCTTGATTGTGGGGTTGACGTTTCAAATGAGAAAGAACCCTTCCCTTATCTGGATGCCCCAGAATTTGATATTAATCAGCTAGATGCTATAATCCTCTCACACCCACATACAGACCACTCTGCACTAATCCCTTATTTATACAAGATGGGGTACAAAGGCCCGGTTTATTGTACAGAGCCAACCAGAGATATTGCAGCTTTGCTATGCCTAGATTATATCGGAATTGCAAATAAAGAGAATAAAAAGTCAATTTATTCAAGCACAGACATAAAAGAGATGGTTAAGCACACAATTACCTTAAATTACGAAGAAGTAACTGATATCACTCCAGATGTAAGATTGACCTTCTACAATGCAGGGCATGTTCTCGGAAGCTCATTAGTACACTTGCACATAGGGAATGGTCTGCATAACTTCTTGTACTGTGGTGATCTTAATTACGAAACTTCAAATTTATTAGCATCTGCCAATACTCATTTTCCAAGATTGGAAACAGTGATGATAGAATCAACTTACGGTGGTAGGGATGATAATCCTCCTTCCAGACAGGAATCAGAAGATGAGTTAATTAAAATTGTAGAAGAGACAATAGCAAGAAAAGGTAAAGTATTAATTCCTGTGTTAGGAGTAGGAAGGGCGCAGGAGGTAATGGTAATTATTGAAAAATTAATAAGAAGTGGCAAGTTAAAAAAAATTCCTGTTTATGTTCAAGGACTAGTTTGGGATATCACAGCAATCCATACGGCTTACCCGGATTATTTTAATAATATAGTCAAAAAAATGATTTTCCACAAAGATCAAAATCCATTCCTTAGTGAGATATTTACACATATTGCAGGTGGAAAAGAGATGGCTCAAGTGTTAGAATCAGGTCCTTGCGTTATACTTGCAACATCAGGAATGTTAAATGCTGGGGCATCTGTTGAATATTTTAAACACCTAGCACCGGATAAAAACAATTCAATTGTCTTGGTTTCATACCAGGGTCCATCTTCTCTTGGTAGAAGAGTCCAGAATGGTGAAAAAGAGATTACATTAGAAGGGGAAGACAAGCCAATCCATGTTAATATGAATGTTTATACATTGAAAGGATTTTCAGGGCACAGCACCAGAAAGCAATTGTTATCTTTTATCCATAGGTTAAATCCTAAGCCAAAAAAAGTAATCTTAGTCCATGGAGAAAGCACAAAATGTTTAGATCTTGCTTCTACAATCCACAAACAGGAAAGAATTGAAACTGCTGCTCCTAAGAATTTAGAAGTGATTAGAATTAAATAAAAAGAGATTAAAACAAAATAAATTTTTATTTTAGTGTAATTAGGTTAAGAACCCTAGCTTTTAAACTTCATCATAATATCTTTCCCACCATTCATCTTCTGCTCTTTGGTAAAAATCTTTCCTTTTACTTAACTTAAATACCAATTCTAATAATATATTAATCTGCTCATTGCCCACACCAATATACAGAGAGTGGCAATCTAAAAACCTGCAACATCTAATGTATTCTCTTCTCGGCGATTGTTTATTTGCTGCTTTAATTAAATTTCTTTTAGTAATCACAAAATTCCTTCTATGCCTTTTAATAGTATAGTGACTAAGGAAACATTCAATGGATGTATCTAATTGTGTAATTCCCGTGGAGAATAATCCATTAATACCCAGAGCCCTTTCATCAAAAACATAGATAAGGTCCACATCACTGTCTACTCTTTCTTTTCCTTTAGACCTGCTTCCATATAATATTACCCCTATAACACTCTTGTTTGTAGAATGTGCCCCTAATACAATTCTCTGTAATCCTCCAACGAGTTCTTCTTTTGGCAGGCTTATCATTTTAGTCTTTTAAATAATAGATTTTACTTATAAACTTTCCGATTGTAACTACTTATAAATAACAATAAAAGATAAATTTAAATACTAGTTCTATATTATATATATTGATTAAAATGGAAGTAATTTGTAAAACCTGTGGAATGATTTATACCCTAAAACAAGGGTCTTTGCCTTTAGGTATGAAATGCACATGTAGTAATGGTAAATTTCAGATAAAAGTGCCTAAAGAAGAAGTTTTACAATTAAAAGCCCAACAAAGCATCCAACTGTAAGAGGAGGCATCGCTGGGTAAAATTTATTCTTTTTACCATAATATAAAAGTCCAAATAAACTAACAGCTACTACAATACTGACAATAGCTGCAGCAATAAGACCCATGTCTTTCATAATTACTCCGGAAAAAAGTAAAGTAAACCCTATATCTCCTCCTCCTAAAATCGCTGTTTTATTTTTATAAGGAATAAACAGTCCAGTAAATATTTTCCCTTCTGTTTGGAATTTAGCCAGTTTAACCATGTGTTTTGTTTTAAAAACAGAGATATAATCATAAACTGAAATCAATATTAATAAAGCAGAGATGCTAAACAGGTTAAAAACAGGAACAAAGATAGCTGCCACAGGCCACCATATATAAACATTTCACTAAAATTATGTAAATATTTATTTTCTTTTAATACTCTGAACAAAGCAAAAAGCATTGCTACAATTAAAGCAATACTCCCGGGGATAAATGCCCCAAATGCGATTGTTAAAGTTAATGTAACAGTAATAAAGAACCAAAATTTCCATAATGCCATGCTTCTAAGCTTAACAATTAACAACATAAACAAAGTCGCAATTATTATGCCCACAAAAACAGGGATAAAGCTTGTAGTCTCTTCAATTTCAGGTGGTTCTAGCCCTAAAGGTAATTGTTCTGTAGTA
>JAGVZJ010000022.1 GCA_018302725.1 Candidatus Woesearchaeota archaeon
ATGTTAAACTCCACTTTCCTGCTAAAATACCTATCCAACTTATGTAAGGGTGGTCTTTTAGAAAATTGATAATCTCTTTTTCTTTGTTTTCTTTTAAATTTATTAATTGTACAAAAATAGTATAGTGTTTTATGTTTAATTTTTCCTCATTAAACTCTGTATTAAATTCTTTTATTAATTTACTTTCTATTAATCTTCTGATTTTATAGTCTACATTTTCTCTTTTTAATCTGATTTTTTTACTGATAGTGCTTAATTGCTCTCTTGAATTGTTTAATAAAATTTCAATAATTTTTTTATCATAGGCATCTAATTTTATCATATTTTGGTATAAAGAACTAATTGTATTTAAATTATTTGTTTTTAATAAAAATTAATGTAGTCTATTTTATATAGACATATTTTGATTAAATAGTATTAATTTAGGGAGGATAATAAAATGCCACCAAGCGGATTTAGTCAAAAAGCAATAAATGGGTTATTGATGTTTGTAGGTACTTGCTATGAAGATCTTTTGAAGGAGATTAAAGAAGGAAAGAAAACAGAAGGAGAGGCTATAAAGCAAGAACTGAACAACATCAATGATTATTTGAGTAAATTTAAACTTTAAACTTTTTATAAAAGAGGTGATTTTTAGTTTTTCTCAGTTGGCTTTATTTTAATGAAAGTTAATTAATTTATATTAAAAGTTCATTTTTAATAAATTTTATTATAGATTATTTTATATATACTAATTATGTTACTACTAGTAAGAAATAATCAAACCTTTTCAATAAAGAAGAGGTTGATGGAGGAAAATTAAAATGAAACAAGAAATAAAAAGTTTAGGAAAAGTGGTATTATTTTGTGTTACACCTTACTTGGGATGGGGAACACTTGCTGCTTTTGAAAACTCAAAAATAGAAAGTAGAGAGTATAGAGACATTGGCAATGCTACTGTTGAGGTTCATAGACTTAGAGATGGTATATTTAGTAATGGGGAAATAAGAGTTCATGATAGACCTTCTCGTGGTTTAGGAAAGAGTTATTTGGTAGATTCTGATGGTGATGGAAGATTGGATTATAGGAATATCCATGCTGGTGGAGTAAACTTTGCTAGTGGAAACACAAGAATTAAACCTACTGAAGCAGACCAGAGAATGTATAATCAAATAATGGGACAATAGTCCCTATTTATTTTTTAGAATAGAGAACTCTAACCAGAACGCAAAGGAAATAAATAATTATCTTCTCGCTCTTTTTCTAGCAACTTTTCTTGAAGACTCTCTTAATTCTATCTTAACCTGCTTTTCCATTCTTTTTGCTTCTTTTTTTCCAGCAGAAATAGCTCTTCCAGCTTCTCTTTTGACCTCTCTTTTTAAAGCATCTTTTATCTTTCCGCTTTCAGATTTACCTGTTCTAAGCAAAGCTTTGGTAATTCTTCTGCTTCTACTCGCTTGCCTTCTGAATGTCAATCTGGCAAGCCCCTTCCTGAACAAATCTCTCATCAATTTACACCTCCCTTTCTCTCGAAATTGAATTTATCAAGTAAACGAATAATAACACTGCGATTAATAAAAAGAGGGTTGAGGTGTTTAATATACTTTCGCTTTTTCCGAAATTTATTGTAGCTGCAATTATCAAAGCAGCTATTACAATTCCTATTGCTATTCTATTCATGGCTGTATCAAGCTTGAATGTCAGTTTATTTACAACCTTTTCTTCCATATCCACTTTCATCCTATCATGACTTGATAAGAAATCTCTAGCTTCTCTTGGAAAATCTTTTAACAGTCTTTTAAAATCATAAGCTATTTTCAACACTTCTTTCTTCTGATAGCCTATTGATTTTCTCTTTTTTATAATTTCTTTTGCATATTTTTTCCATGCTTCAACAAAGTTAAACTCGGGGTCCATATCTTTTACAAACCCTTCAAGTGTAGCTGCTGCTTTAACCAGCAAAACAAAGTCCGGAATTAGTTTTATCTTGTACTTCCTTGTCAATGCCAGCAAATCATACAGGAATTCAGAGATATGCAATTGTGACAGGGTGATATCGTAGTATTCTCTTAAATGTTCACTTAAATCTCTTTTGAACTGTTCTTTGTCTATTTTTTTATCTACAAATCCTAGGCTCATCAAAGAATCAGCTAATAAATTTCTATCTCCATAGGAGAGAGCTATAAACAGGTTTTCTGTGTTATATGTTTCTTCTTCACTTATCCTTCCTACAATGCCTAGGTCTAAGAATGCTATTTTGTTTCCCTTTAAGATAAATATGTTTCCAGGATGCGGATCTGCGTGGAAGTAGCGCAGTTCAAATATCTGCTTAAGGACAGAATTCATTGTCAGTTTAACTGCTAATCTTCTTGATGCAGAACTTTTTTCTACTTCATTGATTTTTTTGCCATCTATGAACTCCATTACAAGCACTCTTTTTGTAGTGTAATTATGGAATACTTTTGGGATTACTATCTGCCTATCTTTTTTGAAATTGTTATAGAACACCTCCAAGTTTTTTGCTTCTTTGGTGTAATCTAATTCATTTTTTGTGTATCTCTCAAATTCTTTTACAATCCTTAAAAGATCATATTCTTTCAGTTCTGTGTAATGTGTTTCTAACAATTCTGCTAATTGGTAGAGAATTTTTATATCTGTTTCAAATACCTCTTCTATTTTAGGTCTCATTACCTTTACTGCTACTTTCTTTCCATCCTTTAGCCATGCTTTGTGTACCTGGCCAATAGAGGCAGAGGCAATTGGAATTTTTTCAAACTTTAGGAAAACATCTTTTAAGTTTGCATTTAATTCAGACTCTATTGTTTCTACGACTTTTTCATATGAAAAAGGAGGCACTTGATCTTGCAGTTTACTAAACTCTTTTGCATA
Source organism: Candidatus Woesearchaeota archaeon (assembly GCA_018302725.1). Lineage (GTDB taxonomy): Archaea > Nanobdellota > Nanobdellia > SCGC-AAA011-G17 > GW2011-AR20 > JAGVZJ01. Next base: position 2,869 of record JAGVZJ010000022.1, read on the forward strand.
CTCTTTTGGGATCAAATCAGGTCTTAAACTTAATAACTGCCCTAATTTTATGAATGTTCCTCCAAGATCCTCCATTATTTTTCTTAGTCTTATCTGTATAGAATCTGGGGGGGTTTCAAACTTTTTTTTGTTTAATCTTAGATTTAATGACAGGTGATTTCTGAAGCCTATCTTGTAAATTATGAAACCAAAACCCTCTTTAAAAATAGCATCAATTATCTGTCTGAACCGGTTTAATTCTCTAATAGAATCCTTAAATGGCATATAGAAATGTAGCTTTATTTTCTTTATATAGGTTACTAAAGATTATATTTCACTTTCCAAATAACTTTATATATTCCTTATAATTTTAAAGAATATGGTGTCAGAAATAAAACTATTTATTGAGGATCATGTCAAAAAAATAAAGGACCTCTCTAAAAAGCAAAGAATCGCTTACTGGAACTCTCAAACTACAGGGGAAGATAAATATTACAAAGAAACAGAAGAACTTTCTAAAAAACTACAGGAGATTTATAACAACAAACAGGACTTTGAGAAAGTAAGGAAATGGAATGAATCTGAAATAAAAGATCCATTACTGAAAAGGCAAATTAAGATTTTGTATGACAGTTTTTTAAGTTGCCAGGGAAATCTTAAACTTATACATGAACTAACAGAGAAAGAGAGTAAGATAGACCAAAAATTCAATAAGTTCAGAGCCAAGATTGGGGGGAAAGAACTTACAGACAACGAAATCAAAGACATATTACAAAAAGAGAAGGATTCTGTCAAATTAAAAGAAGCCTGGGAAGCAAGCAAAAAACAAGGGGAACTTGTGGAGAAAGAACTATTAGAGATTATTAGACTAAGAAATAAACTTGCTAAAGGACTTGGGTTTGTCAATTACTATCAAATGGCTTTGGAGATTCAAGAGCAGAGTAAGGATGGCATAATTGGTTTGTTTAATGAGCTGGACAAGCTGACAGGAAAACCTTTTGCTAGGGTTAAAAATGAGATGGATAAGTTCCTTGCTAAGCGTTATGGTATTTCTGAAGAAGATCTTAGACCATGGCATTACCAAGAGTTATTCTTTCAACAAGGGCCTGAGATTTATGATGTGGATATGGGCAGATACTTTGATAAAGATGTGATAGAATCTGCCAGAACTTTTTATCAAGGTATCGGGCTTCTTGTTGATGATGTTTTGGAGCGCTCTGATCTTTATGAAAAAAAAGGAAAGTGCCAGCATGCTTTTTGTATAGACCTGGATAAAGAGGGAGATGTAAGGATATTACAAAATGTTAAGAATAATGAGTACTGGATGGGAACTACCTTGCATGAATTAGGACATGCTTCTTATTGTAAAAATATCAATAGAAAACTTCCTTACTTGCTTATAGATGAAGCGCATACTTTCACTACAGAGGCTGTAGCTATGCTGTTTGGAAGACTAACAAATACGGTTAGCTTTATCAAGAAGTATGGCAAAGCTGATAAAAAACTAGATCAGATATCAGGTATACTGGTAAAAAAAACACAATTGAGCCAACTAGTCTTCTCAAGATGGGTTCAAGTTATGGTCAACTTTGAGAGGAGATTATATGAGAATCCTGAACAGGACTTAAATAAGCTGTGGTGGAATCTTACAAAGAAGTATCAACTGATTAACTTTTCAAGAGATAAACCTGACTGGGCCGCGAAGATTCATTTAGTTACTGCTCCTGTATACTACCACAACTATATGCTCGGGGAATTATTAGCATCCCAACTACACCATTTCATTGTTAAAAATATTTTGAAACAAGATTCTCTGAATGATTTTGATTATTCTGGAAATAAGAAAATTGGAGAATTCTTGAAGAAAAATGTATTTTCTCCCGGTGCTGTTAAAAAATGGGATGAATTTATAGAAGATGCTGTTGGAGAGAATCTTACTCCTAAGTATTTTGCAGAGCAGTTTGTTGGGAACTAAACCTTTTTATATTTTCTTCTGCTATCAGACTTATGTTTGATCCTAAAAAAGCCCATTATATTGTAGCAACCTGTATAGTTGTAAAAGATGGAAAATTCTTAATTGCCAAAAGATCTGAAGAAGAAGAAAGATGGTCTGGGAGATGGACTGTTCCAGGAGGCAAATTAGAAAAAGATGAATATATGAAGAGACCTCATGACACTAAAGAGGGGCAGTGGTATAATGTTTTTGAAGACTTAGTGAGGAGGGAAGTTAAGGAAGAGGTTGGGCTGGATATTAAAAATATTAAGTATTTAACAAGCTTAGCTTTTAAGAGAGAAGATGGAGTTCCTACTATTATTGTAAGCTTATACGCAGATAATGATGAGGGTGCTATCACCCTTTCTGATGAATTAACTGATTATAGGTGGATAACTATTGAAGAAGCTGAAAATTATGATTTGATTGATGGAATATACGAAGAGTTGGAGATGCTGGATAGAGTTCTTAAAGGGGAAGAAATCAGAGAGTGGAAAAAACTAGACTAGTTTTCCTTTTTTTATGATAACCTTTCCATCTATTACTATGGTAGGGCTTCTTAATATTGTATCAATATGCATATCAGTTTTTATTTTGCCGCCCATGCTGAAATTAGAACCGAAAGCTATGTGGCATGTCCCTACTGCTTTTTCATCCTGCAAAATATTTCCTATTAACTTAGCCTTGTAATTTGTTCCTATTCCGAATTCAGCGATATTTGTACCATTTTTTATTTTATTGAATAGCTTAGCTATTTTACATTTTTTATCTGAAACATTTACTGCGTTTCCGTTTTTGATTGTGATTACTGTTCTTTTTTGAGCGAATACTTCTTTATCATTTTTAAATTGATCAATAACCATTCTTCCGTTTGTTGTTCCTTCTAATGGTGCTATAAATACTTCCCCTCCTGGCAGGTTTCCCACCCCTCTTATTTTTCCAGTGTCCAAACTCCATTTCCTTCCTTTTACAGAAAAAACAAGAACAGTTCCTGAAGGCGTTTGTATGGAAATGTTCTTGGCACTTTTTACTTTGCTATACACTTTTTTTGTAAATTCTTCAATTTTGTTATAATCTGCCAGCATACTTTGTTTCATGATTTTTTCATTTATTCCAGGAAGTGTGGCTACCTTTGCTCCCTTTTTTGCTGCATTTATTGATGCGTTTGTATGGGTTATGCTCATTGTGGTAGGAGCTATAACTATGGAATAGTCTAACATTTGCTTTGCAACCTGTTTAGAAGGTTCTGTGCCACTTACTTCTGGTATTGGGATTAGAATTAAATCAACAATATTTGTAATTTTTTCTGCTTCTTTTTTTATTGCTTCACCTATTTCTCTTCTTTTTTTATCTGTTACAATGAGAACTCTATCTTTTTTGTTTACATTTAAACAATTATTCAATATTATTTTGGCTTGTTTTTGAAATTTCATTTTTTTTACTTAACTCTATTATTTTATTAAAAGATTCTAATACACATAACTCTGTGTTGTTTATAGTCTCTTCGTATATCTTTGGATTATTTGAACCATCTACGTCTTTGAGTATTACTTTGTTTGCACATAAATTTGTTATTAAGAAAGTTTTATTTTTAAACTGAGGACATTTTTCTAGTAGTAATTTGTTTACATCTGGGTGCATTGTAACTATCAAATTTGCTCTTTTTAGAACCTCTTCCGTTAGTGGTTTGGACAGATGGTTTTCCATATTTATTCCTTTTTTATCTAGATGTGGCTTGGACAACATATATTCTGTGGGGTAATCCTTTAAGCACTTTCCACGAGGGGGTGGAAGTATAAATCCATGCAATCCGTAGGAATCTACCTCTATTGAATTGTAACCTCTCTTTTCTAATTCTCTTCTAAAAATTCTTTCTGCAATTGGCGACCGGTGCATATTCCCCTTACAAACAAATATTATTTTGGTCTTCATTTTGCTTTGTAATTCTTTAAAAATTCTTTTTTGAATTTTTCAAATTTATCTTCTTTTATACTTTTTTTTACTTCATCTATCAAATTTTTTACAAAATACAAATTGTGCCATGTAATCAATCTTTTCCATGTTAACTCATTTATCTTAATCAGATGGTAAATATAAGCTTTTGTGTAGTTTTTGCATGTGTCACACTTACAGCTTTTATCCAAAGGAGTGAAATCATTTCTAAACTTTTGTTTGTTTATTCTTATCTCTCCATTTTTTGTGAAAACTACATGGTGCCTTGAATGTCTCGTAACATAACAGCTGTCAAAGATGTCTACTCCATTTCCTATTGCGTTTACTATGTCTCTTGCACTTCCGATTCCCATTAGGTAACGAGGTTTGTCCTTTGGCATATGAATAACGGAGTTTTTGACTGCTTTGTCTAGCAATTTTGAACCTTCCCCCATTCCTAATCCACCGATAGCATAGCCGTCAAAATCTAAACTACAGATTAACTCTGAACTTTTTTTCCTCAAATCGTTGAATGTTCCCCCTTGGATTATCCCGAATAACAACTGTTTTTTGTCTGTGTGAGCCTTTTTGCATCTTTTAGCCCATTTATAAGTTATATTTACACTTTCTTTTATACACTCCTTGTTGTCTTCAAATTTAGGCATGTAATCAAGGACCATAGCAATATCAGACTTCAGTTCTTGTTG
>JAGVZJ010000036.1 GCA_018302725.1 Candidatus Woesearchaeota archaeon
CATCTTCAGTCCCATGATGAACAATTACACATACGGGATTTTGAGGATTATAATTTAATATTCTCCACCTAAATGAACCAACTCCCTGAGAATTAGCATCCAGATAAGCTAAATCTCCAATATTGAGTATGCCTGTCTTATCAGAAGTTATAGTAATTAGACTTCCTTTTTTCATACAGGTGTTAGTAATTCCATCCCACTCACATGTTGAATCAGCATCACAAACAGAACGAACTTTCATTAAATCTGTTCCCTGATTACCAATATTATATTTATCATTGCATGATTGAACTGTCCCTGGAACTTCAACTGTACTTCCCTGCGCCTTAATATTAATTTCTTTGATTACTTGTCCAATATAAGTTCCTCTCGTATCATGAACTGAAACAGAGCACATTCCAGCAACAATACTTGCCACTCTAATTGGATTTATCCCAGAGATAATCCGGTTGCTAGTTGCTTCAAATCTACAGGTATCTGTTGTTAAAATTTCCAAAGTTAAAATCCCAATATTGTTTGAAGCTGTTAATGTAACAGTTTCACCAGGCAAAATTGATATTTTATCCAATGTAACACTTAAGGGTACTTCTGTTGGAGTAGTTCCCACATCTGTAGATTCCATAGACCTACAGAGACCACTATCACTATCCCACCAACAACTAGGGTTGGCACTACACTGAGGTATTATAGCTTCATCTGGACCATGATAATCACAAGTCACAACAGGTATAGCACCTTTAGTTTCAAAGGGATTCTTAAAATATTTAGCAATGTCATTCAAAAAACTGTCTCCAGTCACATAATTGTCAGCCACATTAGTGGCCAATCCTGTATATTGAAACTGTTCATCAAAAGAATTGAAAAGGATTATGGCACTCAGAAGTATCAAAAAAACAAATAGATGTTCTCTTTTTATGCTATCATAAAATCTCAATAATTTTCACCCCTAAGAGCCCTCTTTTTATCTATAAACAGAAGTAACTAATATATAAATTATTCTAAAAAAATGACGTTCTTTAAATCTTCAAAATGTTTATCCCCAGTTAGTATTTCACAACCGATTTCCTTTTGTTTTGATAAAACAATTGCATCCATTATGCCAAATCTGCTAGTTTTTTTTCTATTTTCATGTCTTATTTTTGCTGCTTCAATCCAATTAGTTAGATGTATTTGCTCTATAGAAGAATAGTTCTTTATCAGATTAAAAGAAAATCGAAAATCTTTTCCCTCTCTCAAACACCAAAGGTAGACTTCAGCAATACAGCTATCTAGCGTGATTATATTATTTTTAGGATTATCTATAATCTTTTTTACAATAGTCCCTTTTTTTGAACCTAAAAGATACTCAATCCACGCATAAGTATCAAAAAGGTAAACCAAGGTTAAAACTCCCTGTCTAAGATATCCTCTTCTCTAACAAAAGGTTTAGCTCCTTTAAATACCCCGAACCCATTAATCCTTTTTTTAGTCATAATATCTACAACAATTTTATCTTTTTCTTTAATTTTCATGCTTTTAACAGCTTCCATAGGAATTACTACTCCAAGAGAATTTCCCCATTTTTTTACATAAGATTCCACAACTACCATAGTTATACATAAAAGTATAACATATATTTAAAGTTTTCTAAATTGCCTTATAAGAATTCCTCAAAAAAAATCCAACTAAGCTCGGTTTCATGAACATTCCCAGATTTTTTAAGGGATAATCTCTGTTAAATTCTCCCAAATCAATATCCTTCAAAGTTCTAATAAGCTCATTATAATCATTTTTATCAAGTTTATTCAAAAATCTTCTAATTCTCAAATGAAACATTAAGTCTTTATGTAATTTTTTTCTCCATTCTTTTTCATAGTCAAGATCATTATTCAAACAATCAGCTAAAATCTTTCCAGCCCTCATTCCATAAACTATCCCTCCCCCGGTTGTGCTTTTGATCTGCCCAGCTGCGTCTCCAATTAAGTAAACCTTATCTTTAGAGGTAACATTCTTCGGATTGTAGATAGGGATGGGTCCTGCTTGGCATTCATTTAAATCTTTTTCTTTTAAATTTAATTTCTTTCTTAACATTTCAAAATACATCCCAACATTTTTCTCAGAAGCAATACCTACTCTGGCTTTAGTTTCACTTTCTGGAACAACCCATCCAAAAAAATCAGGCACACCCCCAAAATAAACATAAAAAACATCTTTCTCCATTTCTAAATTAGCAGTATACTGTTTTCCAACCCAGTTCCTTCTTCCATTAAATAAACCGCTAGCTTGAGCAACCTTGCTTGCTGGTCCATCAGCTCCAACTAAGATATCAGAGCTAAAATTTTTCCTTCCATTTTTAGTTTCAAATTCAGAAATAATTTCCCCATCCTCTCTTTTAAAATCTAGAAATCTATGATGAACATAAAGCTCTGCTCCTTTATCCTGTGCTTTTTCAACTAAGAACTTATCAAATTGGTCTCTAAAAACAATTAGCTCCTCAGTCTTTAATTTGAACTCGTAATAATCTCCATTTGGGGGGATTAATCTGACTCTTTTGATTCTATTAGCGATTAAGCTCTTATCAAGTTTAATCAGGTCAGAAATAGCGCTGGTTAATATCCCGGTGCACGCTATAGGTTTTCCAACTTCTTTGTGCTCTTCAAATATCCTTACATCATCTTTTACAAACTGGCTAAAGAAACTTCCAGCAGGTCCAGCTCCAATAACATTAATCATAATTTTTATATAATGGCGCAATTTAAAAAGGGTAATGTATATTGAAATTTTGTTATTAACAGTAGCCCTAGTCTGGTTGGTATTCGCAACGGTTTCTGATATAAAAACCAGGGAAGTTCCGGACTGGATCAGTTTCTCATTAATTATAATCTCCATCGCATTACTTTTACTTGACTCCGCAAACAAAAAGGATATTAGATTGCTGATTGCCCCGGCAGTCTATGGCATAGCTTTCGCAATAATTGCTTTCAGTATGTACTATACAAAACAATGGGGAGGGGGAGACACAAAGCTGTTGATTCCATTAGGAATAATTTTTTCTTCATACCCCGAACAATTATTAAAATACTTCAATCCGGTAATAAATCTGCCTTTTCCAGTAATCATAATAATAAATTTATTGATTACTGGTTCCGCATTTAGCCTTATTTATTCATTTTATCTTGCTGTAAAAAATAAAAAGGAATTCTTGAAAGAATATAAGAAGCATCAGCTAAAAAAAACAAAAATCACCTCTCTTGTTTTAACGATTGTTCTGATAGTTTCCTCAACTTATTTTCAGTATCCAAAAAACATATTATTAATACTGTTAAGTTTAATAATACTAATAACCCCCTTCTTGGTATCTTTCATTAAATCAGTTGAAAAAAGCTGCATGATAAAAAATGTTCCAGTAGACAGGCTGACAGAAGGGGATTGGCTTGCAGAAGATATTTACAGTAATAAAAAACTTATAATTAGCAAAAATAATTTAGGTCTTACCAAAACACAGATTGAAAAAATAAAAAAAGTTAGAAAAGAAGTTTTGGTAAAGGCAGGAATGCCCTTTGTTCCTTCTTTTTTGATAGCAGTATTAATCAGTTTAATCTTTGGAAATTTTATAATGCCATTTTAGGGTATTCTTAAATCATCATATTCAATGAATTCATCAGCTTTCTCTTCTTTTTCTGGCTCTTTCTCTTTGATTTCAATTCTGATTTTAGAAGCTATTTTATCTAATTCGTCTTCCTTAACCTCCTTTCCCTGCCATCCAATTGTAACTCCATCCCCCTTGTCCCTCGGAATTACATGGACTGCTAAGTGATTTAGTCTCTGTCCGGCATCTGTTCCATTTGCTACAAAAATGTTTGTATTTTTTCCTAAATTTTTATAGATGGAATCAGCAATTCTATTTGCAATATCAAAGATCTTAGGATTGGTCAAGTGGGTGCTAAACTGAATATGCTCTTTTGGAATAACTAAAGTATGCCCGGGATTAGCAGGCTTTATATCCAAAAAAGCCAGATAGTCTAAATCTTCATAAACTTTTTTTATTTTTATGTTTCCATTAACCATAGAACAGAATAAACATTCTTCCTGCTGTTCAAGTTGCTGATTTTTAATGTATTCAATTTGTTCTGGAGTCAGCTTCTTTAAAAAAGAAGGTAAAACTTTCTTCTGCTCCTCTACACTTAATTGAGATATGCTTTTCAATTCTTCAATAATCTCAGGAGTTAAAGGGCTTCCCATAAAATAAAAAGGATTTTATAGTTTAAAAAAGTGATGAAAATAAAAAGTTATATAAGTAAAAAAATATTACAAAAAGTAAATAAAAAGAGGTGATATTTATGGCAACTGTAAAACAACTTGCAAATAAGATCAGAAGCTTGAAGAAACAGATAACAAGAGTTGAAAAGCAAAAAAGAAACGCTGTTAAAAGAGCAGCAACAAAGAGAAAAACTACAAGAAGGAGACGTTAAGTCTTTTTCTTTTATTTTTTAACCAATTGTCCTTCTCACATCAATAACTTCTACAGAATTAACACCATCTATATTCCTCAATTGATCCTCTAAATGGTCTATATTCCCCTTAGACTCATTCATTACAAAAGTTATTTTTAGAGCTATTAAACCAAAAGCAATGTTCTCTTCCTCCACCCTAATCTCCGTTTCCCCGGTAAAAGACTTGATATGTTCTTTAGAACTCTTTTCTATCTCCTTCAAGTCTGTTTCAGGACTTTCAGGCATTATTTTGATGGTTATAACAACACTGGCCATTTTTAATTAGGTCCTGTAAATCCGCAATCCTTGCACTTATATCTTGCAGCAATCTCTCTACAGTGCTTACACCTGCATATATCACTTTTACCACAGTCTGGACATTTGAATTTTGCCCATCCTACTTCAGTAAGCTCCACATTGCATGAATTGCACTTTCCCATGGAAAAAACAGCTTTCTAAATGTTTATAAACCTTTCTCACGATTTAATCGTATGGATTTCTCTGTGATCATTCCCGCACATAATGAAGAAAGGTGCATAGAAAAGACCTTGGTTTCTGTTCCGAAAAAAGTTGAAATTATAGTTGTATGTAATGCATGCACAGATTCCACAGAAAAAATAGCAAAAAAATACGCAAAAGTTATCTCTATTCCTGAACCAAATGTTTCAATAGCAAGAAATGAAGGTGTAAAAAACTGCAAAGGAGACATAGTCATATTTTTAGATGCAGATACATCAGTTTTATCCAAAAACTTTTTTGATGAAATTGAAAAAACCTTAAAAAAATCAGTAGTGGGAACATGTAAAGCTCTGCCAGACACCAAAACTATCAAGGCAAGGATAGCTATGAAAATAAAAAATGCATTCTTATGGACAGGCTGGAGTTCCGGAATAATATTCTGTAAAAGAGAAACGTTTGAAAAAATGAAAGGGTTTAATGAATCTCTAACAAAAAAGGAAGATAGTAATTTTATTAAAAAATGTTTAAAATATGGAAAGTTTGGTGTTGCTGACTGCTATGTAATTACTTCAATGAGAAGGTATGAACAATGGGGTTACACTAAAATGGCGCTATATTGGATAAAAGAGACTATATTTAAAAATAAGAAACCTTACCCTGTCATCAGATAGCCCCTGTAGTTTAGCTTGGATAGAATACAAGGTTGCGGACCTTGAGATCCCAGGTTCAAATCCTGGCAGGGGCAATTTAAATTTCGAGTTTGAGCTGAGTCTCTCCAATACGTTCTACTAACGTGGGCACAAGGAACTTTCCTCGTTTTGGGCAGGCAGTAACTCTTAAATCAGCATAACCTTGTGATATCTGATAATTGGGCCAGTCCTCACCTATAGACTCAAAGTTTTGCATTCTTCTTAATAAATCCATATATACTCCTAAAGGATAAGATTCAGCTCCTATAAAATGATAAGAATCTCCTGAGTCGATAAGAAAACCAAAGCTTATCCCTAATTTTCTTAAGGTCATTCTAACACTACCTAACCCTTCTTCCGATTTGTTACAACAAAAGTCTATCAAGCATAAATGCTGCTCAGTACCATCATTCAGTCTCACTAAAGAAGTTAGACCAATCGCTTCTTCATCTAAAGTTAAATACTTACTAACAAGTTCGGCTATAAAACCAACATATATAGACTCCCTAGGAACCCATATTTCTCTTTTAACAGGAATATGTTTCTTTCTGACATACCTGTTACTTTTTGAATCTTTTGCAGAAATGTGCGGCTCAAATAAACAAAACATATAACTCAGGATGTCATCTCTTCCACTATTCATCTCCTGTATTATTTCTTCAATATCCATATTGAAACAATAAAAGAAAAAAATAAAAGTATTAGCTTTTAGAAAACAACTCAATAGCTTTCAAAATTTCCTCAGGAACTCCTTTAATGCAGTCATAATTTTTCACTTCTGATGCATCAACCCAGGCATGGTCAGTAAACGAACCTTCCTCTAATTTTATCTCTCCAGATTTGAATTTTGCAGCAAATTTCACTAAAACAACAGGAATACCATCAGGACGAACAAATGCCACACTATTGATGTACTTAAGATCTTTTTCTATTTCAATTCCAGCTTCTTCAAACACCTCTCTTCTCAATAAATCTTCAACCGCATCCTCAAAATCAATAACATCATCATTCATTCTTGTAGGTTTAGAGATATCAAAATTCGCCCACTCTAACTTACCACCTGGTTGGGCATATTTTCCAGGATGCACTTTTTCTCTTTCATGCCTTTTCAGTATCAAGCATCTTCCATCAGTTCCTCTATAAACTACAACATTTGCTACAAAGTAAAAAAGTTTATCTTTCTTAGCCTCATCAATGCTTATTTTTTTAGCAGGCATTTCACACGTCCTCTATTCCCCCTTCTGTAATTTTAAATATGCATTCACCATCCGGCATATGAGGACTATCAACAAGCTTAGCAACTCTTGTCCCTTTCTTTCCTTTTCTAAGATATATCCTAGTAGCACTATTATGTGCAACTATATGCCCGCCAATAGCAGCAGTTGGATCTCCAAAAAAAGTATCTGGTTTAGCCATAACTTGGTTTGTAACATAAACACAGACATTGTACGTCATTGCTAACTTCATTAATACATGCATATGTCTGTTTAGTTTTTGTTGACGATCAGCAAGTTGTCCTCTTCCAGAAAAGTCTGCTCTAAAATGGCTTGTTAAAGAATCAACAATCAGTAGTTTATACTCTCCAGTCTTA
>JAGVZJ010000037.1 GCA_018302725.1 Candidatus Woesearchaeota archaeon
TCTGTCTTTACAATTACCATGATGTATAGAGGAGTTCTTACTTTTACTTCTATTGGTATCCCCATATCTGGGTGGGTATAGCTGATTGTTAAGGATGCACTGCCCATACACTGTGCTCTCATCTCTGTTTCAACTATTCCGGGCAATCCTTCTGCAACCTGAATCTGTCTTCCCTGTAATTTGACTATGTCTCCAATTGTAGAAACTCCTTCTCTGGCTAACAACGCTAATAAACTTCTCGACACTTCTCTTAAATGCTCTCTTTGTATTCTCATGTTTATGCTTAGATGAAAATGCTTATAAACGTTAAAGGTTGGGCATTATAGGGAATTATGGAAATTATCAATAAGGGGGTTATCTTAGCAGATAGAGTAAAATTTAATGAAGATGTGCTGTCTAAAATTAAAGGATTGATGTTTTCTAAATCTCTGAAAAGAGGAGAGGCAATGGTATTAGTTGCAAATGAAGAGGGGATATTTGAGACTACTTTGCATATGTTTTTTGTATTCTTTACTATAGACATAGTATGGCTTGACAAAGAGTATAGAGTTGTAGACAAGAAGGAGAATGTTAAATCATTTACACCTTTAATTATTCCGAGAAAACCTGCAAAGTATGTGATTGAACTTCCAAAAAATACTGCAAAATATGTTAGTATTGGAGATGTTCTAGAATTTAGAAAGATAAAAGAAGATTAAAGAGCTTTTGCTGTTCCTGAGAAGGTACCTCTTGCTGTCTTTCCGCTTATTCCTATCTTGTTATCATAAGTGATTACTACTTCTCCATTATACTTTTCATCTTCACTGAAAGTGTTGTCATTACAGACTACTGTGTCTTTTCCTCCACTAACTATTTCTTGCTTTCCGCTCTGAAGAGTTTTTGCAGCGCAGATTTCTACTCCGTCTACAGATATTACGATGTTACCAACAGGCACATTCTTTACACTATTTAAACCTCCTATCTGGAGTTGTAAGGTTCCTGTTGTTGCGAAAGAATCTATACAGTTAAAGGGAGGTTCAATCTGACATACACTTGGTGCACTCCCACTAAATACGCCTAAAAAGAACAAAGCGGCTATAGCAACTATAACAATTAGAATAGCCCATCCATAGGTCATTAAGAACTCCATTGCGGCCTGAGCTTTTTTATTGTGGATTAATTTCAAAAACATCACCTTTTGTTGATTGTATAACTCTAATTTTATTTCCTATTTAAACTTAACGCTTTACTCAGTTTTTCCTGAGAAAGTTCCTGTAACCGTTCTTGCACTACCCCCAAATTTAATGTACTCTAACAGTATGCTCCCTTCAAACCTTGATCCCTTATTGAAATCTAACCGCCACCTTGAATCAGAAAAGTCGCATGATGCAGTTACCGGAGCTTCTGATGCAGTTTTCAAATTCCCATTAGTAAAAACTGTACATTTAACCCCATTAATAGTTATTTCCCTTATCCTGTTTTCATTCCTGCTTGTGTCTATATTTACTGCCTCAATCTTGATAGTGAAAATGTCTGTAGAAGAGTCGACTTTCATATCTCTACAGATGTAGGGATTAGGAATATTACAGGTAGAGGGAACTGGCAGATCAAATACCCTTAAGGTAAATAATAAACCTATAACCACGAATATGATCAAGATAGCCCATCCATAGGTCATTAAGAACTCCATTGCGGCCTGAGCTTTTTTCATAATCCTATACCCTCAAATAATCCTGTTAGCAAAGCAGATGCTGATAAAAACAACAATAATGCACATATAACAAATAATGGGACATATTTAAATCCTGCTTTTATGCTCCCCTCCCTTATCACAGAAATAAGCATTGCTGAGATTAGAGCAGTACCAATAATCGAGATGAATGCAAAGTTCTTGAATTCTGAGGGGGTTAATCCTCCGCCTATATTAGAAAGGGTTATGCCTCCTGAAATTGAAGCTCCTGAAGAAGCAGCTCCTGAAAGATCTATTTTGCTTAGTATACTGTTCATCAGAATGTTGATTCTAAAACTTAAAGCAAATAATATTGGTGCTGCAACTAATGAAGCAAATCCTACAAAAATAGAATAAGTAACTATATCTGCTTTTATCTCCTTATTAAGTAGTTGTGTCTCTCTGACATTCCATGCAATGTTATTTACCAGGCCTGCAATCTCTCCTCCTGCTTCCATACCTTCTATCAGCAGAATCATACTTCTTTTTAACAGCTCAGAATCGTATTGCTCTGTAAATTCAACCAAAGCCTCTTTTAGGTCACTCCCAGACATTGTTTTTTTTGCTACTAATTCCATCTCTTCTGAGATTATCTCAAATCTGTCACGAATTGCGTACCACAGAGACTGGTCAATTGGCATTCCTGCGCTGAGATTAGCGGAAACTAGTTGGAGATAATCTGCGAGTACTGACTCTAATTTTTTAGTTCTTTGGTATCTTTTGAATGTTAAAATTGCATATGTCAAAAAAGCAATTGCCAAAGATGAAATAAAAAATGAGATTACCCAAGTGCTTAGTAAGATTAATGGTATTTTTGCTGCACTCTGCCCCTTTACAGCCCCGGCTCCAAAAATAATCAGTCCAAGAATGCTTAGAACAAAAATTGTTATGACTGACCGTTTAAACAAAGATTCAAATGGCATCTTTATTCCAGATTTAGCCAAACTATATTTCAATTTTTCTGAGAGAGATTTTGATAAAAATAATTTCTCTAGGATTTCTATCATGTTCCTACCCCTGGCCTGCTCTGTTTAATTGATACAAGGAAAACTAACTGGATTAAAGCCGTTCCTATTGCAATTGCCAATAAAGTTCCAAAGCTTACTGCTAATCCAATAAATGAACTAAGCAAGCTCAGCATAGTAACCCCTAAAGAAGGAACTATAACTGCGATCATTAAGTAAAACATCACCATGGGGTTTAACTTTTTACCATAATTTTTCATCTCTAGCAACTGTTCACGGCTAATCTGATTAAGAATTGACTCCAACGCTGTGCTAATATCTGCGCCTGTTCTTAATGAGTTCATTATCTGCCACAGTAGCTTCCTAAAATTATCACTTGGAGTTAACTCCATTACTTCAGTTATTGCATCATCTATTGGTTTTCCCACTTCTGACCTGTTGATTATTTCCTGAAAGTATTTACCGATCGCAGGATAACTTTTAGAAACATTATTCATTGCATCAAAAAGAGCAACACCGGAGCTCAGTTCAACAAGAAGAAATCTTCCTGCAAAAACAATTTCTTTGTCTATCTCTTTAACACCTTTCTTACCCTTAGCTTTTGGAACATTCATAAAAAACAAGAAAGACATAACATACACTACAGGCAAGATAAAGATGAGTAATACTAACAATTCCTTTTTTATTCTGTAGAGGAACAAACTGAGTGTAAATGTTACACCAATAGAAAGATAAGCTGAAAGAGTTAGACTCTGCTTAATAAACTTCTCAGGGGTGGTGTTCATTCCTGCTTGCGCTAGATTTAATTTCAGAGCTGGAAATGACTTGGCTAGTTTATCATAAATCATTTTAATTCTTGCCTATGAATTGGAGTAAACCTTCTTTATTAGTGTAATATGTTGCTACAATCCTACCAATCTCGTCGAGGTCTGTGATATTCTTTTTTACCATCCACTTCAGAATATTAATCTTATTTCTCAAATCAATGTTTATTTCATTATTTGACATCCCTGTCTGGATTTCAAGTTCAGGCATAAACTTTACAGACTCATTTGCGCTAAGGATTTTATCCTGGGATACATCATACTGCATAAGCACATTGGCGCTGGAGTCAGACGTTATTTCTGCAATCTGGAAAATTCTTCTTATTCCTGTTTTTCTATTTCTATACATTATCAGAACCATACCTATTGCGGGAAGAAGAGTTTTTGGAACTTCAAGAGGGGGGTTTACAAGCCTATTAACAGTTTCTTCTGCACTATTTGCATGTAGGGTAGCATAAACTGAGTGCCCGGTGTGCATTGCTTCAAATAATGTTTCTGCCTCTTCCTTCCTTCTTATCTCACCAACCATTATTCTATCAGGTCTCATTCTCAGTGAGTTGACTATTAAATCAAGCATAGTTACCCCTCCCCTCCCCTCTATGTTTGGCAAACGAGTCAACATAGGAACCCAGTGGAGATACTTTGGGAGTGCTATCTCTCTTGTATCCTCAACAGAGATTATTCTTTGGTTTGGAGGGAAGAACTCTCCTACAGCATTTAAGAGGGATGTTTTACCTGAAGCAGTTCCTCCACTTATTATCATAGAAGATTCATATTCTACCCCTAACCATACTAATGCTGCTGTTGAAAAGCTTAACACCTGATTTTGCAAAAATTTCGTAATAGTTATCGGCTCTGCAGAGAACTTTCTTATGGTAATTGTGTTCCCTTTAGAGGAGATTGGAGAGATTGTTGCGTTTACCCTATCTCCAGTGTCTAGAGTGGCATCTAAAAGGGGTGTGAGCAAGGTTATGCTTCTTCCTACTCTTCTGCCTATAAGGCTTGAGTAGTGTTTTATTAGCCCTTCTTCTTTTAATATAATATTTGTTTTTAGCCATCCATATTTGTGATGGTAGACCCATACTGGCTCATCAGAATTGTTTATAACAATTTCTTCAAGGCTTTTATCTTTCATTAACAGCTCTATTTTTCCTAACCCAAAGCTTTTGTGCATTAGGTAGGTTGTGAAAAAGTCTAATGTATCGTCTGTTATGTCTGGGAAGTATTTTTTAATTAAGCTTACTATTGTTTTTCTGAACTTCTCTTTTACATAATCCAGCTTTTTTGGATCTGTAACATCCCCTATTCCTAGCTTTACTTTATCTACTAATTCGTCTCTTATCTTGTCTAGAACTATTTCTGTATTTGGACTAATCTGAGAAATTGAAACTTTGTAGACTAGCACAAATTCGTTTCTATCACTCTCTATTGAAATCTTTACTGGAATGTTCCCTGAATAAAAGCTATAGGAATCTATAACTGCCACTTTGCACCTCTTTTTTAAAAGTTATTTTCGAAAAGTTTTTTCCTCTTTTCTAATATCATTATATCTTGATTTATCTTAAATATATCCTGACCCCCCTTTTCTTTTAGCCTCACTATTAATTGTGCAAGTCTTAGCTGCAAGTATGCTTTTTGAAGATACAACCTATCTTCCTTTGAAAGACTTTCTGATTTTATAGCCCTCTTTAAATCATCTTCATTTCTTATTTTTAATGCAGACCTTGGATTATACTTGTTTAGTGCGGCCATCATGAACTGAATCTTCCTAACCAGGAGATCTTTCTCGATTTCATCTGAACTAGTTCTTTCTTCTTTTGTTGCTTCTTCTTCGACATTTTTTGCTACAAGAAAAGGCGTAGTCAGCTGGTATTCTATCCCAAGAATTTTTTCCTCTCCAAGAAAAGACGCCCACTCATTGAGGATACTTTCAGGCAATCCTAAGATTTGGGCTGCTTCTTCCATTGAAATCCTCTTTTTTGAATTCACCAAACTGACTAGGGAATCTACTGCAGTTGTGATGTTTGCACTAGCTTGGTTATCCATAATATATTTCCTGCTATCCGTTTATATAAACTTTTGGATTGCCATAACAAAAATTCTTAATTTGTTATTTTTTCGTGGTAAGTAATGTTTATATGGGACAAAATGTTTTGCTGTTTATGATTGACAGGAAATACTTAATATCTTTAATTGCAATACTAGTACTTGCTGTTTTGTTTGTGATTGCTATAGCTTTTTCTCCAGATAACAAAACCAATGAGGAAAACAAAGAGGAAACTTGCGAAGAAAAATGTAAGGGGGTAGAATCCTGCTTGCAGCAGTGTGCAGATATAACAGCGAATTTAGCTACATTAAACAATGATGTTTCTGGATGTGATAGAATTCAGGATTTGGTAAAAAGAGATGAATGTATTAGAAATGTCGGGCTAAAAGTTGCTCTAAACACTGGAGATGAAACCCAATGTCAAGATGAAAACTGCAGGAGTGCTGTATTGTTGAGCAAAGCAATCTCTACAAAAGATAGCAGTTTATGTGAGCAGATTACAATAGAAGCTATGAAGACCGATTGCTTAAACCTTGTAAGCTAGTGTCTTACTAAAATTTTTTTTGGATTAATCAACCTTTCTCTTTCTTCCCAGGCTTCTTGATAGATTTCTTTTACCCTTTCAGAGTATTTGTCCAGACCCCTCTTAAGAGATTCATCTACTAAAACTGCATCCGCTTCAGGATGGGTAGGGTAGATTGGTAGTTGTTTCTTAAGCTCTCTGCTTACCTCTGGGTGATCTATCCACATACATGGAAGGTAAAGGTTGTCGCTATAAGGCTGCCTTTTTCTTAGTTCTCTGAAAAATTGACTATCCATGACTTCCCTAAGATGTTTGTCTTTTACGTTATCCATGGCAAAGTGGGTAAAGATACATGGCTCTACATCTCCCTTGTGAGTTATATGAATATAATTTTTTCCTGCAATACAACCACCAACAAGTGGAGCATCATTCCAGAAGTCCACTACAAATAATGGCTTATTGTGCCTTATAGCATTTACTTTATCTAACATCATTCTTCTTTGCTCAGGAGTAGGCATTAATTTTAAATCTGGATTCTTTCCTATTGGCATGTACAAGAAATACCAACCCAGATATGCACCTTTCCTTATTAAAAAGTCTACAAATTCGTCACTTGTTACTTCTTCAGCATTTTTGCTAGTAGCCATAGAAGAAAAACCAAAAGGTATGTGATTTTCTCTTAGCAAGTCCATTGCCTTCATCAGCTTTTGGTATGTTCCTTTGCCTCTTCGTTCATCTGTTCTTTCTTCAAATCCCTCTATGCTTAAGATAGGGACAGCATTCCCTACTTCTAAGAGCTTCTTTACTGTTGATTCGTTTATCAATGTTCCATTTGTATAAAACTGGAAAAATGCATTATTATGTACTTTAAACATGTCAAATAATCGAGGGTATACTAGCGGCTCTCCTCCCAGGATAGTAAAGAAAGCTGTTCCCATATCCTGAGCTTCTCTGATTACCCTGCTTAATGTCTCAAAGTCAAGGTCATCCTGTCTTGTATACTTTCCTGCGTAGCACCCAATGCAGTTTAGGTTACATCTCATACTTGGGCTGATTAGAACTGAGACCGGGCTAGAACTGCCTTGGTTTAGTATCTCAGTCCTTCTTATATCATTATAAATAATCCCCCTTAG
>JAGVZJ010000031.1 GCA_018302725.1 Candidatus Woesearchaeota archaeon
ATCAAAAATTTATTGATGTTAAGGTAATTTTTTGTATAAATAGTTTTGCTTTTTAAATTTTCAATCAGCCAAGATTTTTTTCTAGGATGTGTAAACCCAATTAATTTAGCATACATATAGTAAAAAGGTGCTCTTATTATAATAAGAAAAGAGCTATTACTCGAGGAAAAACCGTTTTTCCTTTCTACGGCCTTTACTTCTTTCATCTTAGTAATTATACCGTGTTTCAATAAAAAGCTCTGAAATCCAAGAACCAAATCCCTACTACTAACTTCCAAAGCAATTTTCTTACCATTCTTGGCTATAACTCCATCCCCATCCATAACTCCGAGCCAGAAATATTTCTCTAACTTAGAATCTTTATAAATCAAAGGAATTTTGATGGAATAAGTTTTAGGACCGGGGTTGATGTTGAATTCTTCTTTAAATAACCTCTCTAAAGTTTCATTTTTAAAATTTAGAACATACTTATTTTTCCTTTTCCTTAAGTTTGGAAGCTTAACTAAAAGCTGCTTCTCTATTAAAGCCTTTAAATTAGAAAGAAATTCATAAGAGTATTTTAGTTCTTTTTCTTCTGAGTAGCCATCAGAAAACTCAAATCTACAAGTGCCTGCTCTTTTGTCATGATAAAAACACCCATCAGCTGCAAAATAACCCATAAAGTAAGAAAATGTTTTGGAGTTTATTAGACTAGTATCTTTAGTCATAGAAAGATAATACATATTAAATTTATAAGCCTTGTGTGTGAAATCATACTGTGGACTAGTGAGTGTAAAGTATATATTAGAGTATTATAATAAAATTTAATAAAGGGACTGTAAGATTTATTTAAAGATGATAACAATAAACGGAGATATTCATGAAGGCGGTGGATCAATAGTCAGAATAGCTTGCGCTCTTTCTACCTTAACTAAGAAACCGGTAAGAATAACAAACATAAGAGAAAACAGGGAAAAGAAAGGACTAATGGAACAGCATTACCAAGGAATTAAATCTCTCGCCAAATTATGTAATGCAGAGACAAAAGGAGTTGAGATCGGAAGTAGAGAAATAGAGTTCATCCCACATGATATAACCAAGAAACAGTTGAAAGTTGAAATAAGAACCGCAGGAAGCACCTGTTTAGTTCTGCAATCTTTAATGATGCCATGTTTATTCTTAAAGCATAATATGCAGGTAAAGATAAAGGGTGGAGCAACATTTAATGAAAAAGCCCCAAATATTTTTTATTTTACAGATGTCTTATTCCCTGTTTTAAAGAAAATAGGGTTTAATCTTGATATAGGCATAATAAAACACGGATTTTTTCCAAAAGGAGGAGCAAATTTAATTTTTAGGTCTAAACCATTTGCTAAACTAAACAATCTTTACCTAGACACACAGGGAGTATTAAACAAAGTTACTGGAATTTCTGTTGCAACTATAGACTTAAAAAAAGCAAAGGTAGCAGAAAGACAAGCATTGAGTGCTGAAAAAGTGCTTGGCAGCAATTTAGATTGCCCAATCAGCATAGGCACACAATATATAAGCTCTCTAAGTACAGGCTCAGGAATCCTATTAAAGGCCCACTGCCCAGACTATATTCTTGCAGGAGATGCCCTTGGAGCAAAAGGAAAGTATAGCGAAAAAGTCGGAGAGGAAGCTGCAACAAATTTATTAAAGCAAATACTCTCAAAAGCAACAGTTGATGAATACTTAGCTGACCAGTTAATTCCCTATTTGGCCATGACAGAAGAATCAATTATAAAAACTCCAAGAATCACAGAGCATCTAAAAACTAATATTCATATAGTTAAAAAATTTATAGATTGCAATATCACCATAAAAGGAAAATTGATTGAAATAAAGAAAGCTTAAATATTTATTGAGCATCATAAAAGTATGATAATCAGACCATGTAGTTATGATCTTGCAACAGCAGTCCAAAGAATTGAGGAAGACAGAAGAATAGCATTTGGGATAATCAAGGATACAATATTTTTGCCAGAATTAGAAGAAGGATGGCCAGAGATAGATCATTTAAATATGACGGGTCCCACCAGAGCGTATGTTAGAAGGAAAGGAAAAAATGAACACGATTACACCGGGCCTATATGGGTAAGTGAGATTAGGCTGTTTTCTAGAGTGGTAGGAGCATCTGAATATTTTAGAGAACAAGTTCTAGGTGAACCAAGTAGAATACTTCCAGATGGTGTATGGACTAGAAGGTCATTAAGATATGATTTCTCAGTAGACCAACAACCAGAACAAGAGTCTCCTGCTCCACACATAGTCTACCTTGAGTTTAGAGGAAAAGTAGGTTCTAGTCGTAGAGTTTTTGGAAGCATAGGAGACTTAAGAGACAGAATCCTCCGCACACCGAGACTTTACAAGCATTGGTTTGATGCCCCTAATGTAGTTGCCCTCACAAGAGCTGAACTGACAAAGGAATAATTCTACTAAATGACACTCCAAGAAATAGCTGATGATATTAAAGGAAAGAGGAGTTTATCAGATATAGATGAAGTATTCTTAAAATCAAGAATCTTAGAAAGAGTTGAAACATACAAAATAGACATTAATGAGGAATTTAAGAAATTAAAAAGAAAAGACAGATACAAAGAATTCTTCAAAGATATAAGAAAAACATTAAGAAAAGTCTATGGAGTTTACAGAGAAATAAAAGAAAAAAGAAGTAAAAAAACTTATTTGGAGATACAAGAAAAAATCGGAAATTTTGATTCTGTTCTTGATATTGGCTGTGGTCTATCCCCCCTAGAGTATATCGAAATTTTTGGCAAGGATAAAACCTATTATCTTACTGATATTAGTAAGGAAAACATAAAAGAGATCCAAAAGTATATGAAAAAGAACAAGGTTAAAGGAAAAACGTTCTTATTCAATGCTCTCGATAACTATAATGAGAAGTTGCCAAAAACAGACGTAATATTCTTATTTAAGATGTTAGAAAGCCTGGAAACAATAGAAAAAGACTCTTCTGAAAGGCTATTCAAACAACTAAAGGCCAAGGTGATACTTGTCAGTTTCTCCAAAATAGCTCTTAGTAAAGGAGAAGGTATAAAGAAGAAAGGAAGGTCCTGGTTTAGGAGGATGCTCTCAAAAAACGGCTATTCCTTTGGAGATTTTGATTTGGAAGACGAAATCTTCTTCTTGATTAAATAAAAAGCTTTAAAAGAACTTTTAAACACACAGATTTGTAAATGCCACGATCGCATAACCTGGTATTGCGCAGAGCTTGAAAGCGTGCAAGATTGCTAAGGTTATAATGACCACAGAGATCCTGTTTCCTTCGGGATATCTGGGTTCAAAGCACTCTCACGATATATGCTGAAAAGCTGTGTGTGAGTATGAGAGTCCCAGTCGTGGCGTTTACTTTTATCATGAAAAAAATCCTAACTAAGGACAAAAGCATTACTTTCTATAATCCTCATTTTAAAGAATTTTTGCATCCACAATCAGGAGCCTTAGAAAGTGTTAACCAAAGATACCTAAACCATCTAAATCTAAAAGACAGAATGAAAATACTAGACATCGGCTTTGGAATAGGTTATATCTCTCTAATGATCCTTAACAAAGTAAATGCTGAAATCACAGGATTAGAATATGATAAAAGTTGTATTAATATAATGAGGTCGCTGAATCCACCCCAAGATTTAAAAAAAGCCCATGAAAAATTAAAGAAAGTAAAAGTTTTAACAGGGGATGCAAGAAAGAGTATTAAAAAACTAAAGACTAAGTTTGATTTAATAATCCTTGATGCATTTTCAACAATGAAAAACCAAGAACTTTATTCTGTTAACTTCTTTCAAGAATTAAAAGAGAGAATGAAAAAATCTGCAGTATTAATCACTTATAACAGCTCTCCAATAGTCCGGGCAGGCTTAATTGAAGCAGGATTCAAGTTACAAAAATATAAGATAAGTAAACACGAAGAAGGAACAATAGCCTCTTTTACAAAAGAAAACCTCACAGAAAAAGACAAAAAATTGATTAGAGCTTTTGGAACCCCATTTTATGATCCAAAGTTAAAAACAAAAAAAGAAGAAATACTACCTATACAGCACACCTGTAAAGAAATTAATCTGGTCTAGTTTGTAGAATATAAACACAATAACTAAAGCAACTATCAATATAACCACAGCTAACATGGCCATGACATAAAAGTTCATTTTCAACCAATATCTATGCTGTTTTACCTCTTTAAGGTTTTTTAACTGCAACTCTTCACTAAAAGAAATCCTGTATTTTTCTCCATCAGAGTCTATCTTATACTTCTTACCATCCTCTTCTACATATTTTATATCTGGCATATCCATCCAATATTTAAGCGATTTATAAGCATTATTATTGCGAAGTGGTTATTATAAAAAACAATAATTATTAAACAACATTATTCTTTCTAAAAAAATGTTTGTTGAGCCAATTATAGCGTTTTTAGGGTTAATAGTCGGCTTTACATTAAATAGGGTTGTAAAAGAAGAATTAGAACCCGGAAAAAAATATTTTAAAATTCTCTCACTCGCTCTTTTAGTTGTACTTATTATCCCCTCCCATTTCAATGCCTTGGTCTTGGTAGGAGCAGCAATAGGGGTTATTATAAGTATTGCAATAAAAAATCCCTACTTATATCTAGGCTTATTGACAGTAATATCTACATTCACAGGTAGATTGGCCTTAATCTCGTCTTTAGTGTTCATTTTTGGCTTATCATACTCTTCTTGGTCCCACAGAATTATAAATAAAAGATACTTATTAGAGAGCTTACTTTATTTCTTTATCCCCCTAATCCTGCTGTTTTCTAGCAGGTTTTTAGCAAATTACGATCTTTTCCTTGGAGTGGGAATCGGTGGCATTTTAGGGATAATTTCAAAAAACTTCAAAAGTTTTTAAAATCCTCCCATCAACAAAGGATTATGGCAAAAGAAAAGTTTGGAATATATGTACTAGGATATAGAGAAGGAGATACTGTAAAAGGAGACGCCTATTTTTCAGGAGTAGGATACACCCTAGAAAGAAGAGTGGATAGAAGGATATTCCCTGTAACAATCGATCTTTCCACCTGGGCTATTAAAATTTGGTTGAATAATGGTTATGGCAGACTTACTGAATTAAGTGAAACACAAAGAGCAACCCTTTCAGAAGCTATGCAAAGACTTCGACAAAATAGGTTTAAGTTAGCTAGCCTTATAGAAAAACTAAGGGAGGATAAAACAATAAAAAGTAGAAGATTTCATGGAGTACACAGAGTAGTGATGCAAAAAGGGTATAGAGAAGAACTAGTAGAAAGGTTAATACGCAGAGGAACATTTGTTTATGGTTCAACAAACGTAGAATTTGCATTAAGAGAAGGACCAGTAACAAACGGAGGAGCATCTACCAATCCAACAGGCAAAACAAAGCAGGAGGGTAAGAAACATCAGTAAACTTTTTTTAATAGGCATAGGGCTGGACAAGGGGGACATCTCTCTAAAAGCTGTTGAAGCCATAAAAAAATGTAAAAAAATATACTTGGAAAGTTATACGTCTGTAGGAATCTCTAAAAAATACCTCCAAGAAATATCAGGCAAAGAAATAGAATCTAAACCACGTAGTTTTTTTGAGGGTAAGAGCCAATTAATAATAAAAGAAGCTAAAAGCAAGAATGTAGCTCTATTAATCCAGGGTGATTGCTTATCTGCAACAACACATATCTCTCTCTTACAGGAAGCCTCAGACAAAGGAGTAGTTATTGAAGTAATACATGGTATCTCAATATTCACAGCAATAAGTGAAACTGGATTAAGCCTATATAATTTTGGAAAAACAGCGAGCATCACTTTTGAAAATGAGAATGTAAAAACCCCTTATGGGGTGGTAAAAAATAACCTAGAAAATGGGATGCATAGCTTGATCTTGTTAGATCTAAATCCACAGGAAAAAAGGTTCCTCTCCTCAAAAGAGGGATTAGCATACCTACTAAAAAACGGCTTGGACAAAAATGCCAAAGCAGTAATTTGTAGCAGATTGGGTACAAAAAGGAGAGACATCAAATTTGGCAAAGTTGAAGAGCTAGTTAAAATTGATCTGCGCCACTATCCGCAATGTATTATCCTAATCGGAAATACACATTTTGTAGAAGAAGATTATTTAAATAAGTTCAAAGTTTAATTCTTTATGACAATTTTAATAGCATGTTTATCAACAGGGAAAGGAACATGGGGTCATGTTTCTCGGGTAATCCAGGATGGGGGCTTTGAAAAGGTACTCCTAATCACTAATGACTATGGAAAAGAAAATTTCAATAAAAACGACAAAACAGAGCTGATAGCAATAAAATTAGAGCAGGGAATAACAGATCTTAGAGAAGGAATTTATAATGAACTAAAATCTAGAATTACCACTAATGAAACTGAAATCGCATTAAATATAGCTTCCGGTTCTGGAAAAGAACATATGGCCTTGATATCCGCATTACTTAAACTGGGAGTCGGAATAAGGTTTATAGCCCTAACAAAGGAAGGTATAAAAGAAATCTAAACATTTATATCTTTTCCACACTTTCAAGTGCAAATGGGACTCTTTGATGATATCCTAAAAGATTCTGAATCTCTGTTTCTTAATGAAATAGCTCTAGATCCGACATTTATCCCACCAATTATACAATATAGGGAAAACCAGCAAAAATACATAGCAGACTGTATTAAACCATTATTAATGAAAAGAAATGGTAAAAACATCCTAATAACAGGAGCACCAGGAATTGGAAAGACTTTAGCAACTAGATTTGTTTTAAAAGAATTAGAAGAAGAAACAGATGACATTTACGTAATCTACATAAATTGCTGGAAATCAAACACTGCTTACAAGATAGTTTTAGATGTTTGTGAGTTATTAGATTATAAATTTACACATAACAAGACAACTGAGGACTTATTAAAGAAAATTTCCTCAATTTTAAACAAAAAAGCAGTTGTTTTCTGCTTTGATGAAGTTGACAAAATAGACAATCCCAATATATTATACAACCTAATAGAAGATGTTTACAGA
>JAGVZJ010000038.1 GCA_018302725.1 Candidatus Woesearchaeota archaeon
ATCCATGGAAGGAAAGTCGCAGCTAAAGTTGATACAGGAGCAAGCAGATGCTCAATAGACCTTAATTTAGCCGCACAACTCCAGTTAGGTCCTATAATCGGCATAAAAGATTATAGAAATGCCCATGGAAAAACAACTAGACCTGTTATAAGGGCAAAACTAGAGATAGAAGGGAAAAAGTTTAATGCCCTCTTCAATGTTGTAGATAGGAAAACCTTAAAATATAAGGTGTTAATTGGTGAGTCTATAATTAGAAGGGGAAAATTCATAATTGATCCAACAAAAAAATGAAGCTAGCAATCATAAGTCTTACAAGCGGCAGTAGTAAAATGATAGCTGAAAAGGCTAAGTCTTTCTTTAAAGAAGTAGATATGCTTGATATTAGGAGGATAGAGATTCATCTTGGAAGCGGAAAAGAACCTCAAATAGTCTATGAAGGAAACCCATTGAAAGATTATGACTGCATATACTGTAAAGGATCATCTAAGTATGCCCCATTAGGTAGGGGGATTACTTCAGCTATGAAGGATAAATGTTATATGCCTCTCTCTCCAGAAGCCTTTACAATTGGTCATGATAAATTTTTAACATTAATTGACTTGCAAAAAGCAGGAGTCAATATCCCAAAAACTTACCTAGCTGGGACAGTTAGAGAAGCCAAGAAGATTGAAAAGGGGTCATGTTTGCAGATTCAACAGAAAGTGCAAAATCTATTTTAGATACCTTAGAAGTTTTCAAGCAGCCATACATCATTCAGGAATATGTAGAGACAGGAGCAACAGACATAAGAGCCTTAGTTCTCGGTGATCATGTTGTTGCATCCATGCAGAGAAAAGCTTCAAAAGGAGAATTAAGAGCAAATATCCATTCAGGAGGAAAAGGAAAGAAAATAACTCTTGATCCTGATACAGAATATATTGCAGTAAAGAGCGCAAATGTGATTAATGCTGATATATGTGCAATTGATATTCTGAAAGGTTTAAGGGCTTATGTAATTGAAGTTAATGTTTCTCCGGGTATTCAGGGGCTAACTGAAGCGACAAAAATGGATATAGCTCATAAGATGGCAGAGTTCCTGTATGAAAAAACTAAGGAATACAAGGCAATGAGGACTCATAAAGATTATAAAAAAGTAATAAACGAATTAGATGAAAAAGAAGATGAATTCTTGGCTAACTTAAGTGTTAAAGCAGGCATAATAAAACTTCCAGAGTCAGTTACAAAAGCAACAAAGTTTAAGCCGGATGATGAAGTGGTTATCAAGGTAGAAAAAGGAAAGGTTGTCATTAAAAAACATGACATAGAAATCTAAGATAGTTTCATTTAAAGAATATCAAAACTTCTTTATTCAAAACTTCAGGATGATACATATATCCTACAAAGTTTTTTTCTTTTAATTCGTCTTTATCCCCCTTTATTCTCCAACTATGTAAGTAGTATCTATTGTTAAACACACCAATTTTCTTATCAATAATAAGCTCCTTTCCCAATACCTTTCCAATTATCTGCATTCCTGCACAAATCCCTAAGACAGGTTTCTTAAAATCCTTTAACCAGAAAAACTTATCTAAATTTTCTAAGTAATCATTATCCTTCAAAGCAGTTCCACAGATTATCACTTTTTTTGCTTTGTCTAAATCTTCTTTTTTTATTTTTTTGTAATCCGCGACTTTGAAATCATCTAGCAAATCAGTAACAGGTCTGACAAATTCTCCATCATGCAACCTATGTTTATTTACTTTGATTACAAGTATCATTATGCTATTCCCTCTATTCCAAAAAGTAATTTTAAATTATTCCTGTTTTTCTTCTTTATAGTCAGTCCGCCAAAAGGGGAGATAATAAGAACTCTTTTGAAAACCCAGAATCTAAAATAAACTCCAGTTATTTTTTTAGGAATAATAAACCTCTTTACTCTAACTTCACTATCTTCCCCTTCTATTTCAGTAGATAATAAACTACCGTTTCCAAAACCAATCTCAGTATAAATCTTCTTCATTTCTTAAACATCGGGCTGTCAATAACTTCAGTTTCGGCCTCCCCTCCTTCAAAAGCAACATTAAACCTGTATTTCTTACTTAATCTAATCAGATCTTCAACAGCTTTTTTATCAATGATTTTATTGATCCACGAATCATCAAGACCATCAGCAGCTACTTTCACAATCTTAAATTTGAATCTATTTTTAATTAAATCTCTCAATAATCTTTCCTGATTCATCTGCCATAATGGATTAAAGCACCATAAATCTAGTTCATCACAAATCCTTTGTATTCTTGAAGCTTGGTATGTAGAAGCCACAGCTCCTGTTACAATACCTTCAATTGCATAATATTTCTTTGCTTCTTTTATTGCTTTTTTCAAGTCCTCTAATTCTTTTTCTTTTTCCCCCTCGGTTTTTATTTTAATTAAAGGGATTCCAAGCCTTTTAGCTTGTTTATCAACTTCCTCTATAGGTGTATGAAACATATAGCTCTCCTCATTCTTAGAATCTAAACTAATAAGCACTGTAACTTCATCACTTTTATTAGCTTTAAACAGGGCATAATTACTATCTTTCCCACCAGAAAATAAAATACCTAGTTTCATAATATATTTTCAAGAAGGTAGGTTTTTAAAACTATTCAAACGATTTAAATTAAACACCTAAAAACTTAGGTAAATCCGCTACAGACTTTAATACTGCAACAGGAGAATAATCTGATAAAGAATTTTTGCTATAGTGCCCTGTTAATACACCGATAGCTTTAATTTTTGCATGTCTTGCTGCCATCATATCATAGATCGAATCACCAATCATGTACTCTGGCTTGTGGTGTAATAACTTCTCAACCTTTATTATTTCATCTGGGTAGGGTTTAGAATGCTTTACCTCATCACTTCCGATTATCAACCTAAAATGTCCGGAATCCAATCTACTCCCCTTCAACAAATAATCAATGTCTCTATGCCTTGTGTTTGAAACAACCACAAGAGTATATTTCTTCTTTAATCTCTTTAATGCATCATCTACACCCTCAACCTTCTTTGCATACTTATAGGATTTCTTTTTAAGGTACTCATGATGAAGCTTTAACAAACTGTATGCCTCTTCAGGAGATTTTCCACTGGTCAGGATTTTAGCAATTTCAAACTTTGGTCTTCCAAACAGCTTAACAAGTTTAGCATGCTTCCACAAAGGATACCTCATTTTTTTTAATGCATAATTATAAGCTCTTACATGGGTTCTGTCAGAAAGGATTAAGGTGTTATCAAGATCAAAACAGATTAATTTTTTCTTAACCATAGTATAACCCTCCATTAATTAGTATATAAATATAACTCTCTATTTTCTAGTTAGTGAATAAGATGTTGCTAAAGTGATTATTATCAGTATATCCCCCCCAAAACAAAGAATGCAAAAACTGTACAAAACAAATGCCTCAATGTAGACTAGGTATAAAGCAAATAATACTCCAGCTATAGAAGCCCAAAAGATGGTGTTCATCATTGATTCAGAATTTATTTTTAGTCCAAACATCTCTGAGTTATAATCTTTCCAGGATAAAATGCTTAAACACAACACCAGCAAAAATGTTAAAATTCCAAATAAAGCCACAGGAATCCCAAACAATTCAGAGTATATGCTCTTATTCACAATATCGCAGTTAAGCCCCTCTCCAAAATTGCAAAAAGTGCTCTCCTTATCACTGTAATGGGCGCTTAACAGATAGGAGAATAACACAATCGCTATAATTGAGGTTGCTATTAAAATTTTCAAACCTTTCTTTCTGTCCATATTGGTATAATTAGTCTGAGGTTTAAATAAGTTTTTATAATCAAAACCAATATAAAACTTTTCTAATTAATTTCTCCATGGAAAAATACTCAAGAACTATCAGGTCTAAAAAGTATAAAAAAGGAAGAGACAAATGCGGGTATGAGCCAATATACATCTTAAAAGATGTAAAAAATATAGAGGCCGGTAAATGGGATGAAAATACCATCCAGATAGATCCTAGAGGATATTTTTTGATAAGGATAACTGAAGGAAGGATTGAAGCCGGATTAGTAAACAAGAAGAATG
This sequence comes from Candidatus Woesearchaeota archaeon, assembly GCA_018302725.1. Lineage (GTDB taxonomy): Archaea > Nanobdellota > Nanobdellia > SCGC-AAA011-G17 > GW2011-AR20 > JAGVZJ01. The sequence continues at coordinate 4,067 of JAGVZJ010000038.1, forward strand.
AAATGATCGCAATTGTAAGAGGCAACAATGCAGTGGATATTGTGCATGAAATAATAAAAAGAAAACTCATCTCCAGATTAGACCATGCAGCATATATGGGAAGGCAGTTAGCCAGAGCCGAGTACTGTTTAAAGAACAACAAGGAGTTTGTGCAATAAGTATATAAACAATAAAAAAATCTAGTTTTTAATGGTTTTAGAATCTTTAATCGGACCAATAAAAGCAGAGAGAAACAAGAAGTGGTTATTTATCTACGGTATTGTTTATGCAACAATAGGAATGATAGTAGCTTTATGGGTTTTTAGGTCTCAGGCTTCAATGGTCATGGTGTTCCTCACAGTACTAGCCTCATTCCCTTTATTTTATAAAGCAATAAGATACGAAGAGAAAAAAGATCTTAAAAAAAATGTCCCTGAATTAGTTTTGATTAAAGAGCATGGGGAGGCATTAAAGTATCTAATGTTCTTATTCTCAGGGTTTGTAGTTGCTTTTACGATTCTATTTTTAATATTCCCTCCAGACATAACAAGAAGTCTTTTCTCATCTCAAATTTCCACAATCGAAGCAATAAACTCAAATATAACAGGGAACACCACAAGTATAGACATATTTTTCAAGGTCCTTGCAAATAACCTTAGGGTACTATTCTTCTGTATCTTTTTTGCATTCTTCTATGGAGCAGGAGCTTTATTCATTTTAGTGTGGAATGCTTCAGTCATAGGAGCAGCTGCTGGAAGTTTTGTTCAAAGCAGAATCGCAGAATATGGAAGCTATTTTTTAGCAATACCCGTGTCATTAATGAGGTACATGACGCATGGAATGTTTGAAATACTAGCTTATTTTATAGCAGGTTTAGCCGGTGGAATAATTTCAGTAGCAGTAATCAACCACAAAACAACATCTGAACAGTTTAAACATGTAGTTATAGACAGCTTAGATTTAATACTTTTAGGTTTTATAGTTTTAGTGTTTGCAGCATTTGTAGAGGTTTTCATAACCCCTGTATTCTTCTAGAACCAGTTTCTTCTCTCCTCTGGAAAGTAAAATTGCAACTGCTGCTTTTTAGCTGATAACTTCTGCTCTCTTCTATCTCTTTTCCTTTCTAAATCTTCAAGTTTTGCCAGCATGGCAACAATATCTTCTCTATTCCTTCGTAATCCGCTTTCCCCCTCAACAACTATCACATTCGGGCTTTCATTTACATTCAACCCGCATTTTTTATGTTTATCTCTATCAAACAATAATGTCAGATGCTTCCCCCAGTTGCAAACCCTATAGTCATGCCTAACTCCTGGAGCACCATTAATCTCCAGATAGAACGGGCAGCTCTCACAATTAAGAGTAACAGCTTTTGATAAACCATCATATTTACTTAAATGTCCCCATCTGTCTAGATCCATAATGTAAGAGTACCAGAAAGATTATTAAACTATTCCAAACCAGCTTTAATTCTTCTTATTCCTGCAGCTACACCCTCTTCTTTTAAAATTTTAAACTTTCCCAACTCAGAGGTATTCTCAACATGAGGACCAGTACAAAATTCCTTAGAGAAATTTCCTATAGAATAAACCCTTACAGTATCTGGATATTTCTGGTCAAAAAAATGCAATGCTCCGCTTTTTTTGGCTTTTTCAAAAGGCATTTCTTCATAGCTAACTTCCACTTGATTTCTAATCTGCTCATTTACAATGTCTTCAACTCTTTTCAGCTCTTCTCCGCTCATCTTCCCATTATGTGTGAAATCAAACCTCAGCCTTTCAGGAGTTATATTTGAACCTTTCTGTTGCACATGTCCTCCCAAGACAGTTCTCAATGCTTGGTGTAATAAATGGGTCGTAGTATGCAACCTTCTTGTATCATGAGATTGGTCTGCCAACCCTGAAGCAAATCTTTTTGTACTGGAACTCCTGCTTAAGTCCTGATGTTTTTTTAATTCCTCGTTAAATTCTTCTTCATTAACTTTTAATCTATTCTCTTTAGCTAAATCAATTGTTATTTCTACAGGAAATCCAAAGCTCTGATATAAATCAAAAGCAACTTTTCCCGGGAGTTCTTTCTTAAACTCTTTGATCTTTTTCTCAAAGACTTTTATTCCTTTTTCAAGGGTTAGTTTAAATCTCTCTTCCTCTTTATGCATCTCATCCATAATAAAGGTTTCATTAGCTTTAAGCTCAGGATATATTCTACAATAATGCTCAACAACAACTTCTGCTATGCTGGACAGAGAAGTTTCTATTCCTACTTTCTGAGCATGGATATATGCTCTTCTTATCAGTTTTCTCAATACATAACCTTGTTCAACATTGCTTGGCATTACCCTCTCTGCCATAATAAAAGTGGAAGCTCTGACATGATCGGCAATAATTCTCTCAGAACATTTATTCTCTTCTTTAGCCAGCATTCTTATCCTCTTCATTATTGGCTCAAACAAATCAGTCTCATAAACAGAATTTTTTCCTTGTAAGACTGCAATAGTTCTCTCCACCCCCATTCCTGTATCTACATTTTTTTGTTTTAACTGCTCAAAACTGCCATCCTCCCTTTTATTATACTGCATAAACACGTCATTCCATATTTCCAAAAACTTGTTGCAATTAGAAGGATCTTGCCCTCTTTTTGGTTTTTCCTCTGAATTCCAGTAGAACATTTCAGAATCTGGCCCGCAAGGTCCGGTTTTTCCTGCAGGTCCCCACCAGTTATCTTTTTTTCCTAAAAAGAAAATATGATTTTCAGGAACTCCTAACCTTCTCCATATCCTAGCAGCTTCTTCATCTTTTGGAGCATCTTCATCACCTTCAAAGCAGGTCACATATATTTTTTCTTTAGGAATTTTCAAAACTTCTGTTAAAAATTCATAAGACCATTTCAAAGCATCTCCTTTAAAGTAATCTCCCAAGCTCCAATTCCCAAGCATCTGGAAGAATGTTAAATGGCTCTCATCTCCAACTTCTGAGATATCTGTTGTTCTTATGCACTTCTGCACATTTGCTATCCTCTTCCCTTTTGGATGAGGCTCCCCAAGTAAAAAAGGTACTAAAGGATGCATTCCTGCAGTTGTAAACAAAACAGTAGGGTCATTTTCAGGGATTAATGGAGAACTAGGAATAATGGCATGTCCCTTAGCTTCAAAAAAAGATAAATACCCATTAATCAGTTCCGTTGATTTCATAATCTAGAAAAACCAACTAATCTTTAAATAGATTGTGGAGGCTCTTCAGGAGGTTCAGGAGGCTTTACTCTAACATCCTTTAGATAATAGCTAACAGTTTGTTGGCCGCACACAAAAAGAATGCCATCCGGATCCCTCATACCTCCCATACATCTGTGCATATAGGTCTTCCCTAACTCAAGCTGCATTGGTCCACCATGGCATCTAGTCAGTAAAGTTTCTTGAAACCTCTCCTTCCTATTTAAATGCTCTCTCCCTAGTTCTCTTATCCTATCCATCACTTCAGGCCCAACGTCCATTCCATTCCTACCCATCACTCTACGAAGTCTTTCTATAGAGGCATAACAGACCTTGCATGCTCTA
>JAGVZJ010000033.1 GCA_018302725.1 Candidatus Woesearchaeota archaeon
CGTTCAAACAGAGATATCCTTCACTCTGGAAGTTTCCTTCTGAATTACAGAAGTACTCAATCAAATTGTAAGTGCTAGGATAGCTGCTGACGCAATAATCGATTCCATGTTGATTTTTTTCATCATTATCTGTATTCCCTCTTGCATTATAGTTCCTCCCACTATCGCTGTCTAAGCAATTTCCAGTCACAGGTGGTTCTTCCTGGGTATCATTAATTGGTTCTTGATTTGTAGCATTTAGAATACAAGCCCCACTAACACATCCATTAGAGCATAAGACCCCTTCATTAGCTACTTCCCCGCTCGCTGAGCAATAAAATTCAATTAAGTTATAAGAAGTATAACCACTAACACAATAATCGGTTCCATGCTGGTTCTTGCCATTATTATCTGCAGTTCCTGTCATATTATAATTCTTCCCACCATCAGAATCTGTACATTCCCCAACTGTAGGAGGTTCTTCCTGAGTATCATTTGTTTCATTAATCTCAGCTAAGGGGGTTACTTCTGGAATAACATTCTCACTTCCAGATTGAGTTCCAGCATCATTAGAACCCTCTTCTAAAGGAGAGCCCTGTAAATTTGGTTCTGAAGCTACTTTATTTGAAGTAGTAATACCTCCCACAGTTTCTTGACAACCAGCAATAAATAAAGCGACTATTAGCAACACTAAAAAAACAAGACTCTCTTTTTTCAAATTCATTTTATTAACCAAAATGCAATTTTATATTTAAATTTATCCCTTTATGAAAGTTTTATAAACATATACAAAATAGTCTAAACTCATGGAAGAGCAGATTAACACAACAAAGATGGTTGTAAGAGTTATAATAGAGGTAGCAGGATTCCCGAAAGAGCATGTTGAGCAGGTCATAAAAAAGATGGTTGACAGGATAAAAGAGCAGGAAAAAGTATTAAGAAGCGATATTTTTGAAGCAAAGCAGATTAAAGAATTCTGGAGTACGTTCACAGAGATGGAGCTAAGCTTCGAAGGAATGGACCATCTAAGTGGTTTCTGTTTTGAATACATGCCCAGTTCTTTAGAAATATTAGAGCCAGAAAGATTAAGGCTGGAATCCAAAGATTTTGAAAATGCCTACAATGATCTGCTTGGAAAATTGCATCATTATGACATGAGTCTAAAGAATACTAATGCAGCCAACTTACTCTTTCAAAAAAAATTAAGAGAGTTAAACATAAATCCTGAAGATTTAGTAAAATCAAAAAAAGAAGATAAAAAAGTTGAAGGATCTAAGGAAGAAGCGCCAGTTGTCGAAGAAGAAAAACAAGAGGCTCAAGAAGAGGATATATTCTTTACTAAACTAGGTAATAAGGTTTAACTACATTTAGCACTGCATAAACTGCAATCATACTTTTCTAATACAGAACAAGTCTTTCCTTCTCCATTCTCAAAATAAGTGCAGCAGGTTTTTAAATTGTCTAAGACTAGCTGATCCGATTCAGTTCCACCAACAACATTTTCACTATAGTTCTTTATCAAAACTCCAGAAGCTAATAAAATAAGTACAATAATCAAACCAATAATAACTGATCTTTCCATTTTAGTAAATTATACCAACTAACACTCTTTTTATCTGATTAAACCTTATCTTCTCAGGATCTGGTTGGGGATTATTATCCCCTTTTGCTATAAAATAGACACCGTCCTCATCTATACCTTTTTCTATAACCCTATGGATTATGATAATTCCTTTTGTTTCTTCTCTTAGACTCTCATAGCTGATAATATCCCCTTTTTCAATCTGGTCAGGGCTCTCAGGAATTATTTGAATAGCATTGCTTCCCTCATCAAAAAAAGGAGTCATTGAATCAGTAGGTGCAAATTTCGTCCATTTAGCATTTGGAATTTCTATCACAACTTTATCATTATAAACTTTTATCTGACTCTCTTTAACTCTGTCAGCAGGAGAAAAATCATTATTAATTGAGCTCAATGCAAAATTAAAAGGTCTTTCTATTCCGTCATAATCTGTAAAATCCACAATTAAAGCACCAATAAAAACAATAGCAGATAAAACCAATATAGCAAAAAGGATCTTATCAACTCTATCCATAACTAACTATTTTACTTTCTCTTTAATAAGTCTTGTGCTTCTTTTATAGATCTATCCAACTCTCTCTCGAGAGCTTCATCTCTATGGTCCCTCTCCAATGGTTTGTAATATTCTTGAGAAGGGGATCTCCCAGTTCTATTTCTCTCTTCAGAGGGATAAGCTCTCCTTGTTTTAGGAGGTTTGCTTACAAATTTTGCATAAAAGATATAAGCTAGGATTACCAAGGCAGCTAGGAATACTAATATCCACACCCACACAGAAACCCCTTCTTTTTTGCAATCTTCAGGGCAGGATGTCTTATCTTCACTTAAGGAACATATATCATCTCCGCAGGAATCCTTAATTTCCTTACCAGGCTCTTCTTTTTCTTCACATCTCCCGGTTTCAAGATTACAGACCTGATCAATTCCAACACAGTCAGAATTGCTTGTACACCCTTTGGTTGCAGTACCATTTACAACTGCACCAGGTATGCAGTATCCTCCGATTACAATATCACACTTTTCATTTTCATTGCAGTCTAAATTTGTCCTGCAAGAGACTATACTTGAGTTTGTAACACATAGTGATGTATTCTCATCACAATATTCTTTAGGAGAATTACATTCTAATTTGTTTCTACACTGAACTTCATTACATTGGCATGTCTGAACATCACATCTGCCCACACAATCTTTTTCTGCACCCTCTGCAATAGTATCAACACTTGAATCACACTCTTCTCCTAGGTAGGTATCAACAATTCTATCTCCGCAATAACCTCCGCTTCCAGGAGGTACAGCTTCTCCTCCCTCTCTTAGAGCAAAGTACAAAGCGCTTCCTGTAAAGAATTTAGTCCCTCCTATAGAACCATTTGTTGCAGGATTATCTCTCACCTGTTTTGACTTTAACCATAGAACTGCTTTTGTAACATTTCCCTGATAAACAGTCTCATCTTTTAAAGAGTCTACTGCAATTGATGTGAAAAATATGTTATTTCCAAAATCTCCACTAACCCCCTGAAGTTTGGCAGTTTTCAAAGCATACTTCTTCTTGTTTGTTATTTTATGGAGTATTGAATTATACACAACATTATCAAGCGCATTACCTTCTAGATATGGCACAATTTTAACCTCTTTGTCTAAAGAATCAAGAGCCCAAGCTGCATAAAATGAAGATTCAATATCACATCCGCCAATTCCATAGCAGGAATTATCCACCCTAAGATTGGCAGTACTTCCAATAACCTCCTCATCTATAATAAATTCATTATCGCCTTTTTGCCTTAGCAAAGAAATTATTACATTGCTCCCTAATGTAGGGCAACTAACCCTTAATTCCTCACTTTTAACAATAGGTTTTAAATCCCTTTCAATATCTATCCAGCTGCCAATATTATTCCCATTTAAGATTAAATTCCCCTCCGCATTCAAGTCAACATTTATTTCTGTACTTCCACTCTTTACATTACAGGTTCCTTGACTGCTTGAAGTGATTTGTATCAGCCACTTTCCAACCTCTGCATCATTCATCTGCCCCTCTAGCCATTCTTCTATCCTTTCTGTATTCTGATTTAATTTTCCTAAAGAAAATAAGGCAAAGGACGTTCCCTTGATGGTGCAGCTTCCTTTTGGAAAACAAGGTGAGTCTATATTCCTTTGTAAAAATACGGTTAAAGGATTATCAATTCTCACACCATTAGCATTTAATCCCAGCAAAGCCATAGAAACTTCTTCCACACTTTCATCACCTTTAGTCATATTAGCCAGCCAGTTCAAAGCATCCTTTCTGCTATAAGAGTCTACTTGGGCACTAGCGCTAGTCATAACTACCAGTAAAAAAACTAAGAATATCACTACTCTTTTCATATTTAATCAAATAAGAATTTTTATATAAAAAGGTATCTGTTTGGTGAGTTAGGGAGTAAACCTCAGCTTATTCCTAAAAAATTAAGGTGTAAATTCTTTTGGGTATACCAACCAAAAAATTATAATCTATCTATCTCCTTTTTTATAGCATTTATTTTTTTATTAAAGTTGTTATTTTTGATACTGTAGTAAATTCCAAATCCAACAAGAATAAAAACTAAACCTATAAACCAAAGCAATCTTTCTTCCTCTATCATATTTTCTAAACTTTGAGCTAATGTAAGAAGAACACCAATCAATACAATACTAAACCAATTAAAATTATAGTGGTTGGTTTTCCAATACTCCATTTTAGCTTTTAGTTTTTCTAACTCAAATCCTTTATCGGATTTAACCTTATTAGTTTTCTCCTCCATTTCAATTTTCCTCAATAATTAATTTCTTTTCTTTAACTTCTACCTCTAAATCTTCATCTCCTTTCCATCCCAATCTCTCTACAATCTTTGTCGAAATGACTTCAGATTTAGGTTTTTCTACAACCTACAAAGTTACAGAACAGAATAAAGAAAAGCTTATAAAATTAAAGAACTAATAAAACCTAATGGAAAAAGACAGTTGGTTTTAAAGGCACAAGATCTGGACAGGGGTAATAGTTTTTTTGCTTTTATAATGATAAAGATAATGTTGAGATATAAGAGTTGAACAAATGAATAAAACAAGCTTCTCATTTTCAAATACTCTACCTACCATGGGAGAGAAGAGTCCTGCGTAAGATGAGAGATGGACTATCAGCCCCAAAATATATAAAGTTAAACATCTTTGAAACCACTATGCAAAGAGCAATAAGCCTTCAAATCAATAAATATCCAGAAATTCTTAAGACTATTACTCAATATAATAAAATTGTTAATGAACATATTACCAAATCTTTTGAACTTAAAACCAACTCTAAAAATAAACTTCATAAAGCTTTGTATAGAGAGACTAGAAACAAATATCCTAATTTTCCTTCTGCATTGATTCAGTGTGCCAGAGACAATGCTATTGAGATGCTTAATGGGAATAAATACAAAAAACATACTCAAAAAAGAAATGATAGCTCTATTCGTTTTGATTTGAGAACTGCCAAAGTGTTCCTTAAATCTGGACAACTTCAACTTACAACCATTGAAGGCAGAAAAAAATACAAACTTAACATTCCTAATTATTTTGCTAAATATTTTAAATGGAAAGTCAAGGCAGTAACTCTTGGAGTTAATAAAAAGAGACTTAAACTTAAAGTTATTGTTGAAGGAAATCTTCCTAAACAGGCTATTAATCAAGAAGTTCTTGGCATTGATTTGGGCATTAACAATTTTGCTGTTTTGAGCAACAAGACATTCATCAAGCCTAAACATATTAGGAATATTAAAAGGCGTTATGCTTACTTGCGTAAAGGATTGCAGTCTCTTGGCACTCGGTCTGCAAAGAGAAAACTTAAATCTCTTTCTGGCAGAGAAAGACGGTTCATGAGGGATTTCAATCATTGTTTGAGCAAAAGGATAGTTAGTATGAATTATGGGAGTTTTGCTTTAGAAGGACTTAAAGGAATAAGAAATGGAAGAAAGGGGAAAGTTTTCAATAGAATGAGAAGCAATTGGGCATACTTTCAATTCAGACAATTCCTCACTTATAAAGCTGAAGATATTGGGAAATCTGTTGTTCTTATTGATCCAAGATATACTTCTCAAAGATGTAGTAAATGCGGGTTCGCAGATAAATCCAACAGGAATAAAGGTGCTTTTCATTGTACTACTTGTTCTTTTCATAACTCTTCTGACCTCAATGCAAGTATTAACATATCTCAAATCGGCAAAATCCTTTTTGAGCAGGCTGTTGTCAACCATCCAATTGTGACAACCAATGAAGGGGTTAGCTCTTTGCATAGTGACACTCCTGAGTTTAGTCACAAGCTCCATCCTTTGGAAGGGAGTAGTTGTCATAAAAGACTTTCTATTGCAGCTCTATGGTATTCTTAGCAAAAGGCAAAAGAGGAAAAGTCTACCTCAAAGGAGGAATAGCCACAAAAAAATCACAGCCGTTCAGAGTGATGAATGAGGTATATTGGTTAAAAATTTTAAATAAGCACAAAATAGGGCCTACCCTTGTCTCATATACTGAAAATTCATTCTCTTATCAGTTTGTAAAAGGAGAAGAGATCCTGAAATGGGCAGAAAAAGCAAATAAAAAGAGCATAATAAAAGTGTTAAAAGCAGTAATAAAACAATGTGAAGCTATGGACATACTAATGGTAAACAAAAAAGAGATGAATCACCCATACAAGCATATTTTAATTTCAAATGATAAACCGGTTATGATAGATTTTGAAAGGTGCAAATTAACAAGCAATCCGAAAAATGTCAATCAATTCTTTCAATTTTTGATAAATTCTAAAATGAGCTCTTTGTTAAAAGAAAAAGGAATTATCATGGATAAAAAAGAAGTCCAGGCATTATTAAAAGAATATAAAAAAACAAGAAATAAAAAAACACTAAACAAACTACTTAGTTTTCTGAACTGATTTTTTTCTCCCCCTTTTCTTGTTCCTGCTTTCCATCCTTTTTTTCCTTATTGAGTAATGGACAGGATTTTTAATAAACTTGCAAAAACCATCAGGCTGGCAGATCCTTATCCCGGGATAATATTG
>JAGVZJ010000045.1 GCA_018302725.1 Candidatus Woesearchaeota archaeon
CGCAATAAACATAAACGGAATAACTGGTGCTTCTGTTTTAAATAATAATGAACAGTGGGTTTGCAATAAACTTCAGTGCACTGAACAATATACAACACAAGAGCTTCAGCAAAAATTCTGTAGAATTGAAAAAGACCAAATATTATGCAGTATCTCTATAGATGGCCAGACAGGTGAATATCCAATTGATCAAGTAAACTGGGATTCAATCCAGATCTGCAAAAAAGCACTATGCTTGCAGGAAGTAAAGGCGAGAACTGTAAACTATGAGGTAGACTTAAGCTCGCAGAACTAACTTTTTATTTCTTGACAAACTCAACATCAGGAAAATTTTCAAATTTCTTGTCTCCTGTCAAGAATTTTAATCCATATTTTTTAGCCAGTAAATATCCAACAGCATCTGCCAAACTCAGCTTTTGTTTTTTATATTTGTGTCTAAACTCCACCGCTTCTAGGATAATTCCTTCTGTTATTTCTAAAATATCAAACTCAAACTTGCTGTAAATTTCCACAGCAGTTTCTTTTCCATATTCCTTTAATAATCCTGCATAAAATTCCGCAATGTTTAATAGACCTATTTTAAATGGAAAGTGCTTATATTTCTCATAATTTTTATTCCCATAAAGGTCTTCAAAAAGTGCATATGTGTCAAAAAAATACATTATCCCCACAGCTCTTTATCAATTTCTTTCATTAACTTTTCCGTTGATGTTTTCATCTTTAATATCCCAAATACATCTCCTGCTTTTGTAACTTTTTTTTCCTCGCTAATTAAGACCCTTACTTTTGTATTTGGCTTGAAATCTTTTCCTAATAAAATCCCTACGGAATTTCCCCATTTCTTTGTTGTTCTTATTAATTCTTTCATATTTAAACATGTATAAACACAAGTATATAAATTTTTCTATGAAGCAGATTTATAAGTTTTCTTTCTTTTTCAATATTTATGAAATTTGCCCATTTAGCAGACTGCCACATTGGAGGCTGGAGAGAAGAAGAACTAAAAAAATTAGGCATAGAAAGTTTTAGATACGCAATAAACAAGTGCATAGAAAAAAATGTTGGTTTTGTCCTGATAGCGGGGGATCTTTTCAACACATCCCTGCCAGACATAACTATCATAAAAGAGACAAGTAAAATCCTGTCAGAGCTAAAAAAGAAAAACATAGACTGTTATATAATCCCAGGTTCTCATGATTTTTCCCCTTCAGGAAAAACAATGTTAGATGTCCTGGAAAACTCAGGTTTGGTAAAAAATGTGTTTAAATTTAAAAATAACAAATTAAAGTTTACAGAAGACAAGACTAACACAAAGATAACTGGAATTCTTGGGTTAAGATCCGGATTGGAAAAAGAATATTTCCAAAATCTGGAAAAAGAACACTTGGAAAAAGAGCAGGGATTTAAAATATTCATGTTCCATACCTTGCTTGAAGAGTACAAGCCAAAAGACATGGAAAGCGTAGAAGGGGAGTCTATCAAAAATTTCCCAAAAAACTTCAAATACTACGCAGGAGGACATGTTCACTATGTACTAGAAAAAGAATTTGAAGGAGGAAAAATAGTTTATCCTGGTCCATTATTCCCAAATAACTTCAAAGAGCTAGAAGAATTAAAATTTGGAAGATTCTGCATAGTGGATGATAATCTAAATGTAAAAAGAGAAGAAATAAAACTCAAAACAACTGAGTGCTATTTTATAAATGCGGAGAACAAAACACCTGAAAAAGTTGAGCAAGAAGTATTAGACACTATTAAGGATTATCAAGACAGAATTATACTAATTAGGGTGGAAGGAACCTTAAAATCTGGAAAGCCTTCAGAAATAAATTTTAGGAGAATTCATGAAAAGCTAAAAGATGCCTACTGCATTCTAAGAAACACGAATAAACTCTTCTCAAAGGAACTAACAGAGATAGAAGTTGACTCTGCAAGTACAGAAGAAATTGAAAAAAAAGTGATTGAAGACTCTAAAAAAGAGTTTAAAGAACTAGGAAACAAAGAGTTGGTATCAAGATTAATGAACGCTCTTGACTTAGAAAAAGATGAAGGAGAGAAAAATTCAGACTTTGAAACAAGAATCATATCCTCTGGACTAGATGTGCTTAAAATATGATAATAAAAAAGTTAAAATTGGAAAACATAAGAAGTTACTCTAGCAGCCTAGTTACTATCCCAGAGGGAAGCATTCTTCTAAGTGGAAACATAGGAAGCGGAAAGTCAAGCATTCTTTTAGCAGTGGACTTTGCTCTATTCGGGCTAAGACAAAAAGAGTTATCTGGAAACGGATTATTAAGAAACGGGGAAGACGCAGGAAGTGTAGAGCTGGAATTTGAGATTGACGACAAGATTATAGAAATAAAAAGAACGCTAAAAAGAATAGGCAAAAATGTTAAACAAAACACCGGCTTCCTATCAATAAATGGGAATAAAGAATCATTAAGTGCGCTTGAACTAAAAGAAAGAATTCTTGGTTTGCTGGGATATCCCAAAAGTCTCTTGACTAAGAGCAAAAATTTAATCTTTAGGTATACAGTCTACACCCCGCAGGAAGAGATGAAAGAGATATTAATAGGAGACCAGGACATAAGGTTAGACACACTAAGAAAAGTTTTTGGAATAGACAGATATAAGAGAATAAAAGAGAATTCAAGAATCCTCCTATCAAATCTCAGAGAGCAGAAAAGGGAAATAGAAGGTAAAATCTCAGATTTGGACAAAAAATTAGAAGAGAAAGAAGGTAAACTAAAAGAAGTAGAGATAATAAACTTAAGTCTGGGAAAGATAATTCCTGAAGTAGAAAAAATAAAGAATAAGCTGTATGAAAAAAAGAAAGAAATAGAAGGCTTAGAAAATAAAATTATGGTATTAAACGACCTAAAAAAAGAATTTTCTATAAATCAAAGAGTAATAGAATCAAAAAGTGAGATAATAAAAAATAAAGAAGAAGAATTAAAAGCTATTTCAAGATTTATTGTAGAAAACAAAGACGTAGAGGTTCACAGTCCAGAACCACTAAAAAAACTTATGATAGAAGCAGAAGAAAGGGTCAAAAAACTGGAAAAAGAAATCTTAGAATTGAATTTGTTGGGGAAAGAAGAAGATATAAGAAAGAGGGGTTCAGAAAATCTAATTAGAAAAATTAATGAGTTAAACATATGCCCGGTGTGTAAACAAAATGTAACAGAAGATCACAAACATTCTATCACAAATATTGAAACAACCACAATTTCTAGTGCCATCTCCAAAATTAAAGAATTGGCAAGTAAGGAAGTTAGCCTAAAGGAGCAGTTAGGTACCATAAAAAAAGAACTTGACAGGTTGAGAGAAGAAGAAGGGAGCATCCAGCTGAATTTATTTAAAAAAACAAGGCTAAGAGAGAAAAAAGATTCAAAGGAGAAGATTGAAAAAGAAAGTGCAAGATTAAAAGAAGAAATAAGTTCACTGAATAAAGAGAATAAAGAGTTAAGAGAAAATATCAAAGAATTAGAAAGTATAGATTACACTTTGATAAAAGAAGAGTTCGAGAAATTAAGAGCGCAAGAAAAAAAACTGGAAATAGAAAAAGCTGGTTATGAAAGAGATATGATAAATATAAAAATGGTTATAGAAAAGTTAAATGAAGAAGTAGAAGAGAAATTAAAAGCGAGAGAAAAACTATTCACCCTCAACAGATTCATATTTTTTATTGATGCGCATTTCTCAGAGCTGATAGATCTAATGGAAAGAAAAGTGATGTTAAAAGTCCATACTGATTTTGAGACATTTTTCCAAAAATGGTTTTCAATTTTAGTTGATGATGAAGTTCTAAACATAAGATTGGATGAATCTTTTACACCATTAATCGAGCAACAGGGGCATGATATAGATTATGCTTATCTTAGTGGAGGTGAAAGAACTGCAGCAGCATTAGCCTACAGATTAGCATTGAATCAGACAATCAACAATATTGTAACAGAAATAAAGACCAAAGACATAATAATCTTAGACGAACCCACAGATGGATTTAGCATGGAACAATTAGACAGAATGAAGCAGGTAATAGAAGACTTGGACGCAAAACAGGTAATCTTAGTAAGTCATGATCCAAAGATAGAAAGCTTTGTAAACAATGTAATAAGAATAGAAAAGCAGCTAGGAAGTTCAAGAGCCATTTGATAAGGAGGGATAAAAATGCCAAAACATACAATAAAGTTCAAAAACAAAAAAACAGCTGAAAGAGAAGCAGAAAAATCAATAAAAAAAGAGTTTTGTAAATACTGCGGAGAAAGGTTGAATAGATACACAATATCTCCTAAACTCCTAGCCAGATGTTCAATATTATTTAATAATCCCCGAAATATAAGAAACAGTGAAAAATGCCTTTATTGCGGAGCTAGAAAGAATACTAAATCTTCTTAATCTTAGCAACAAAAAAACCAGAAGTATCATTATCCTGAGGCCATATTCTCAAGCATTTTTCAATTTCGCTTGAAAATTTTTTATTGTTATTTGTCATAATAGGTTTAGATCTTTTAATTTTAATATCAATTTTCTGTAGCTTTGCATTCTTATACTTGTCCAACAAAAAATCAATAACTTCCTCATTCTCTTCAGGAGAGATAGAGCATGTCGAATAGACCATAATCCCATCTTCATTTAACAATTCAAAACAATGTGTAATCAACCTTTTTTGCACTCCTGCTAATTTTTTGTACATGTGAGGATTCCAGATCTTAATTGTCTTCAATGATTTCCTAATAGTTCCTGTACCGGAACAAGGAGCGTCTAATAAAATCTTATCAAATTTCATATTAATTGTTTCAGCCCAAGATTTGGTTATCACGGTATTTGCAACTCCGCACCTTTGAAGATTGGTAGACAAAGCCTTGATTCTTTCTGGTTTGATATCGTTTGCAACTATAACTCCTTGATTTTTCATCATGGCTGCCATTTGTGTTGTCTTGCTTCCGGGAGCTGCACAGGCATCTAACACTATTTCCCCTAGTTTTGGGTTTAATATTAAGGGAGGAATCATAGAAGCAGCTTCCTGAACATAAAATAGCCCAAGCTGATGCTCCTTTAAATTCCCAAGATCCGTTCTTGGCCCCTCCACAAAGAAGCCTTCATTGCACCAAGGAACTTGAGTAAGTCTATAGTCCTTAAGCCTCTTTTTTAAATCAGTAACAGAAGTTTTTAAAGTATTAACCCTTATTGACTTTCTTATACTCTTTAAAGAGAACTCCAGAAACCTGTCTATATCGGTTAAAGATGCATATTTTTCGACAAATTTTTCTTTAAACTCCATAAGAAGAAGCAGAAAATCTAGTTTTAAAGGCTTACGTTTATATATAATTAGGAAATATTTAGTGTATGAAGATTGATGTAAAAAGGGGATTTATAGTATACAAGACAAAAGGGGACTATGTCATAGCTTGCCCTCATTCAGGTCCGGCATTAGAAAGAACGACTTCTAGGGATGATAATAGTGAAACAGTAGGAAGCATTCTTTGGAAGTTATTAGGAGGAAAGCTGGTTGTTGGGAATCTTCCAAGGGATAGGGTTCTAGGAGTAGACTTTAATAGAGACATCCCAGATGTCAAAACCGCAACATCAATGTATAGCAAAGCTTCAGAGGCGGATGAATTTTTTGAATACAGGAAAAGGTATGCATGGGTTGCAGAAGACGAAAATGATTACGAAGCCAGACTAAAAATATACCAAAACTTTTGGGCAGAGATAGAATCAGGATCAACCATTATACTAGTCCATAGGCAGTTTAACAGACTAAAAAGTCTTCCAGGAATAATGGATTTCATAGAACTCAAGGGTAAAAAGAAGGACATTATGGAAACAATGACTGAAGTAAATCGAGAATACTCTGATTTTTTCAAAAAAGTAGACAGACCCTACAAACAAGCAATCCTCTTTGAAACTGAGAGAATAATAGCAAATATTATCAAAAGATATGGATCTTTTAATCTAAGAAGCCTAAACCGAGAACAAAGAGCTGTATTTTCTCGTGATTTAAAAATAATCTCTAAATATTGCAGACCATACATACTCACAAGGCTCAAAGATAATGTGACCGCTCAAAATTATGTGAGGGCTACAAAGAGCACCTTAGAAAATTCCCCAAAACCATGCATTACATTCCAAAACGTATTCAATGGGGAACTGGCTCATGGTCCTAAAAGAAAATTAAATGATATGAAAGATAAATCCGTTATGGAAGTAGAAGGTAGCCACTTTATCAACCTCTGGTACCCAGAAGTAGCTGCAGAAATAATAAAAAACGTAATAGAAAAGTTGTATTTGTAAAATGCGATGGCGGGGATTTGAACCCCGGTCTCTGCCTTGGCAAGGCAAAATATTGGCCATATGGTAAAATTACATATATTCTAACCACTATACTACCA
>JAGVZJ010000046.1 GCA_018302725.1 Candidatus Woesearchaeota archaeon
ATAAATTCCTTAAAAGGTCAAAATACCTTGGAAAAGATCTTCCTAAAAATGTGGAAGAATTAAAAAAAGAATTCTTAGAAGAGATAAGAAATGAAGATTCCTCAAAGCATTCTAAATTAATTGAATCTTTAACTTTAATTGAAAGAAAAGTATTGCCACTGCTTAAAAAAACTAATACATTAGCTACATTAGTGAAAGAAACAGACCTAAAAGAAATTGAAGTTATGAGGGCATTACAGTGGCTTTCAAATAAGGAAATAATAAAATTAACAAAAAAAACAAAAGAGGTTGTCAAGCTGGATAAAAACGGAGAACTTTATATTAAGAAAGGACTGCCTGAAAAAAGATTTCTTTCTGCTTTAGACAAGCCAAGATCTATGCAGGAGATTATGGAAATTGCTAAGCTTGACAAAGACGAGTTAACTGTTTGTCTTGGAATTTTAAAAAGAAAAAAATTGATTGAAATCGGAAAAGAAGTGAAGAAGTTAGATGAAGACAAAGAAATTAAAAAAATGGAAAACTTTCTCAAACAACTGCCCGCTTCTCCTGATGAGCTAGATAAGGAAATTCTTAAGGAATTAAAATCAAGAAAAGAAATAATAAAAGAGGTTCTGGAAAAAGAAAGAAAAGCCTCCCTAACTTCTTTAGGTAAAGAGTTGTTAAAAGAAAATCTGAAAATTAATTTAATTGAGTCTTTAACTCCTGAAATACTAAGAGAAAAATCATTTACAGGAAAAAAGTTCAGAAGATATGATGTAAAGATAAATGTTCCAAGAATCTACAATGGAAGAAGGCACTTTGTCAATCAGGCAATAGATTATGCAAGAAGAGTCTGGACAGATTTAGGATTTAAAGAAATGACTGGCCCGATAATTAATACTTCCTTCTGGAACTTTGATGCTCTGTTCCAGCCCCAAGATCATCCTGCTAGAGATTTACAGGATAGTATTTTCCTAAATAAAAAGGGGGAGCTTCCTGAGTTCTTCAAAGATAAAGTAAAAGATATGCATGAACTAGGTTATGAAAAAAGTAAGGGCTGGCAGTATTCCTGGAATGAAGAAGTTGCTAAAAAACTTGTAATGCGTACTCACACAACAGTGTTATCTGCTTTAACATTGTCTAAATTAAAAAAAACAGAATACCCTGCCAAATTCTTTGCAATCGGAAAAAACTTCAGAAATGAAACTGTTGACTGGTCTCACGGTTTTGAATTCAACCAAACAGAAGGCATTGTTGTAGATCCAAATGCTAACTTCAGAAATTTATTAGGCTATCTAAAAGAATTTTTCAAGAAGATGGGATTTAAAAATGCAAGGTTTAGGCCAGCTTATTTCCCATACACAGAACCGTCAGTTGAAATTGATGTATATCATCCTGTTCATAAAAAATGGGTTGAGCTAGGTGGAGCTGGCATGTTCAGACCAGAAGTTGTAATTCCTCTTTTAGGAGAAGACGTGCCAGTTTTAGCATGGGGTCCTGGTTTTGATAGAATGATAATGGATTATTACAAAATAACAGATTTAAGAGAGCTGTATAAAAATGATTTGAAGCAATTAAGGGAGATTAAGACTTGGTTAAGATAGGGGGTTAAAAATGGAATTAAAAGAACTGCAAAATAAAATAAAAAGATTTGACAAAGAAAGAGGATGGAATAAAGATTGGAATCTTAAAGATCTGAGCTTGAATCTAACCGAGGAGATAGGGGAACTCTGGAATTTGGTTAAGTGGGTGGATGTAGAAAAACAAAAAGAAATTGTAAAAAAGAAGAAAGAAGAAGTTTCTGACTTTGTAGGAGACGCATTATTCTTAATATTAAAAATAGCAAACCAGACAGATATAGATGCAGAAAAGGAGTACTTTCAACATTAGCAGAATTTGAGAAGAGAATGCCTGCAGAAAAGATGAGAGAAGTTAAACATGCAAACAAACTAGCGGGAGGAATTGACAATAAAGAATGCCAACAGTAAACCTACAGAAAGTTTTATATATAAGATTAATCTTATAAATAAGATATAACTTATTTAGGAGGTAACATGACAGAAATAATTGAAATGGGGACTGTGAGTTCAAGGGGCCAAATTTGTATTCCAAATGGTATAAGAAGAGAAATGGGTCTAAAAGAAGGAAGTAAAATACTGTTTGTACTAGAAAAAGATTCTTTATTGGTTAAAAGAGTATCTACGGAAACTTTTGCCCAAATAACTAAACCCTTAAAAAAAGAAGCAGAGAAATCAAATATAAAAGAATCTGATGTAAACAGGATAATACATAATTCCAGAAAATTAAAAAGATGAAGATTACTGTGGATACAAATGTATTAATCACTGCCACCTTCTGGAATGGTGATTCAAATATAATAATTGGAAAAGCTGAAAAGAAAGAGATTGAACTGGTACTTTCGATGGAAATCCTCAAAGAGTTTTCAAAAGTCCTCGCATATAAAGAGATTCAAGACAAAATTAGGAACAAAAATCTTGAGATGAAAAGAACTGTAGAAAAGGTTGCAGCAATTTCAACAATAGTTGAACCAACACAAAGATTTGCCGTTGTTAAAGAAGATTCAGATGATAATAAATTTATAGAATGCGCAAAAGCAGGAAATGTTGATTTTATTATAAGCAAAGATAATCATTTATTAAAAATAAAAGAGTTTGAGGGAATAAAAATAATAACTTCCAAAGAATTTTTAAAAATAATAAAATGCCAACAGTAAACCTAAACAGACATGAAGTTGAAAAACTAGTAGGAAAAAAACTAGAGTTAGAAGCATTGAAAGACAGAATCAGCATGCTGGGAACTGACTTAGATGACATAACAGATGATGAAATTATTGTGGAAATCTTTCCTAACAGACCAGACATGCTTTCAGAGCAGGGTTTTGCAAGAGCTTTATCTTCTTTTATCGGAGTAAAAACAGGTTTAAAAGAATTTAAGATAGTTAAATCAAAAAATAAAGTTATAGCAGAAAAATCTTTGCCAAAAGAATGGCCTTACTGTTTCGCTTGTATTGTTAAAAATTTAAAGTTTGATAGCGAAAAAATTATACAGGTAGTTCAGATTCAGGAAAAATTGGGAGTTTCATTATTAAGAAACAGAAAAAAGGGAGGAATTGGATTATACCCATTAGAAAAAATAAAATTCCCAGTAAGGTTTGTGGGCATGAATCCTGATGAAATCAGATTTAGGCCTCTGGAATACCCGGATGAGATCACAGGAAGAGAGATACTGTCAAAGCATCCAAAAGGAAAAACATATGGAAAAATATGTGAATCATGGAGCAAATTCCCTGTTTTCATGGATTCAAATAATGTAATTATGTCTATGCCTCCAATTATCAATTCTCATGATGTTGGAAAGATAGATGAAACAACAAAAGATGTATTTGTTGAGATAACAGGAAATGACTTAGAAACAGTTAAAAAAGCATTAATCATCATGGCAACAGCTTTGTCTGATATGGGTGGAACAGTTTATTCCTTAGAAAACATTGATCAGAAAAATGATTCATTGCAATTCCCGGATTTAATGCCAGAAAAAATGAAATTAAACCTGGATTACGCAAACAAAATGCTTGGTTTAGACTTAAAAGAAAATGAAATAAAAACATTGCTTGAAAGAATGGGGTATAATTATAGCAAAGGAACAGTAGAAATCCCAGCTTACAGGGCAGATATCCTGCATGAAATTGATTTGATAGAAGATATAGCAATTGCATATGGTTATGAAAACTTCAAAGAGGAAATACCAGATGTTTCTACAATAGGAGAAGAATCTCAAATTACAAAATTCAAAAGAAAAGTAGCTGAAATTTTAATCGGGTTAGAATTGATAGAATGCTCTTCTTTCCACTTATCCAATCAAATCACACTAAATGAAAAGATGAATTCAAAAAATAAATTAATAACAGTGGAGAGTGCAGTAAATACTGATTATGACACATTAAGAAATTCTTTAATCCCCAACTTAATGGAAATCCTAAGCAGAAACAAAAGATATGAATATCCCCAAAACATATTTGAAATTGGAACTGTATTTGAGGAAGGAGATACAGAAACAGGAATTAAAGAGTCAGAAAGTTTGTCTGTACTAAAGTGCGGAAAAGAAGTTAATTTCACAGGCATAAAGCAGGTATTAGATGTTATCATGAACTCTCTGGAAATAGAGTATGAAATAGAAGAAATTTCCCATCCATGGTTCATAGCAGGAAGATCAGGAGAGATTCTAGTCAACAAAAAAAGAATTGGTGTTCTTGGAGAAATAAATCCTGAAGTATTAACCAACTGGAGGCTTGAGATGCCTGCTTCTGTTTTGGAGTTAAATATAGGAAGCTTAAGCTTCTTAGAAAAAGATAAAATTTAAAAAACCAGCTTCTATGGCAATCTTATGGAGCATGTAAAAAGAGTTGTTGCTGCTTTATCTAAAAGAGAAACATATCCGGAAAGTGTAGATAATGTAAATGTAATTAATACTGCTGTTTCATGCGTTTTTCTTACTGGAGGGCATGCTTACAAAATAAACAAACCGTTAAACCTTGGATTTCTTGATTATTCCACTTTAGAAAAGAGAAAAGAAATCCTGGAAAAAGAATTGGAACTAAACAGTATTCTATGCCCTGAAATATACAAAGAAGTATTGCCTATAACAGAAGACAATGGGGAGATAAAGATAGCAGGAGATGGAAAAATAATAGAGTATGCTTTAAAGATGAAAGAATTCCCCCAAGAAGGGATCTTAACCAATTTATTAAAAGAAGAAAAAGCATCAAAAGAACATGTGTTGAAGATAGCAAAGAAAATTGCAGGCTTCCATAGAATAACCCCCACTTCAGAAGAAATTCAAAAGTATGGATCATATGACGCAGTTAAAGAGTTATGGGATGAAATATTTAAACAGGCTAAAAAGTTTGCTGATGAAGCAGTTGACAAAGATCAGTATGGAGTGATAAAAGAAAGAGTAACAAGTTTTTTGATGAGAAACAGAGATTTCTTTGAAAACAGAGTTAAGGAAGGAAAGATTAAATACACTCATGGAGATTTCCACTCAGCAAATATCTGTGTAGCAGAAGACATCCATATATTTGATAGAATTGTGTTCAATATGAAATTTCCATGTTCAGATACAGCAGCAGAAGTTGCATTTCTGGCAATGGACCTGGATTTTCATAAACAACCTGAATTATCCATCTATTTTGTTCAAGAATATCTAAAAGAAACACAAGACCATAATATAATCCATTTGCTTGACTTCTACAAATGTTTCAGAGCAGCAATAAGAGGAGAAATAGCCTGCTTCAAATCAGAAGACAAGAATGTCCCAGAAAAAGAGAGACAAGCTGCCATAACAGAAGCTAGGGAGTATTTTGATTTATCTGCAGAGTATGCACTAAAACTATAGTTTTATAAGATTTGTCATAAAAAATATATCATGAGAAGCTACGCTATTGGACATTTTTTAGATGTTGATGGAGTTTCCTCACATGTAATACTACATAGAAGAGACGCTATTAGGAATATAGGAACTGTTCACATTGATGTTACTTACAAAGATCCTGCAGCTGCATTCAGTGCTGCTACGCCAGAAAATGGAGAGACAGTAAGATTCTTTGATTTGGGGTATAATCCAGTACTAGATCAAGAAATGTGCTTGGCTGAGCTTGGCAGATTGTTCCAGTTAGGAACAATTGAAATTTATGATCACCATACATCCTGGCCACCCGAGAGTAGGGTTTATGGTTTTGCAAAGAAGATGAAGGTTCCCAGACGAGGGAATAATTTAGAAAGGCTCTGTACTTCACAAATATTAATAAGCCATTTTAATATTTGGGATGAAACTTCTATGATGTTAGCCCGTACAGCAAATGCAAGTGATTTTGGATCAACATCTCCTTACCACGACATCCTTGGAGAGTATGCAGAAGAATTAAGTTTAGCTGTAGCAGGAGCAAATGCTAGAACAACAGACTTGACAGCTTTGGGTATCATAAACTGGCTTTCTCATTCAGTTGGAGAGGTTCCTTATACTTCTGAAGACTTGTTAAGATCAAGAAGCTTTTGGCCGAATCCATTTAGAGATTCTGCACAATCATACAGGATAGAAATAGCTGCTGCTAAACAAAACCTTATCAAAAGTTGCAGCCGGTTAGAGTTAAGAATAGGAGAAAAAGTCCTCCCTACAGTCATAGGGTTTGGAGATCAGTTGTTATATATGAAGGAAGGGGTAGCTACATTGATGGGGGCATTTCCAGGCTCTCCAATATATGCATGTATCCATCCTGATGGGAGTATAATCTTCTCAAGGAACACAGAAGAAGTAAATCTTGCCCTGTTAGGAACCGCATTTAACGGAGG
>JAGVZJ010000024.1 GCA_018302725.1 Candidatus Woesearchaeota archaeon
TGCGGACCTTAATCTCTTTATGAATTCTTCTTTGACTATCATTTTATTGTGTTCCTTCTGCTCTTCCTATTCTTTGAGGAGATTCTCTTATTATGTTAGCTAACCTTGATGCTTCTTCTCTTATTCTATCTTTTACAACTGATCTGATGCGTGCATTTTTAGCACCTATTAGAAGATTTCCTGTCACTGCACCTAAAACGCCTGATAAAATATATGCTGTAGCGTTTTCATATGACTCATAAAGGCTAGGTGCAAGACCAATGATGCCTATTAATGGTAAAAGACCATTTGCTAAAACAAAATTAGCTGCATTTGCTGGTCTCCAAATTGGATATGCTCTTAAATCAGGAGATGAAGCTGATGGTGCGACTTCTGTAATTAAATCTAGTGTTCTGTTATAAGCATCTCTACGGGATTTATCAAACCTCAAACTAAATTTTCTTATTTTTAGGGTTTCTTCAACTACCTTGGGCTGTGAATCTGGTATATATCCCATATTTCCAACAAAAAAGTTTGTTCTATCTCTAAAAGTCCTAGATAAGTTTAATGCTTTTTCCCTTACAGAAGGCAATCCTCTACCTTCAACCCTGTACCCAGAATTTCTTGCTAAATTTACAGCTGCATCTACTTGTTCTTGTTCTTGTTTAAAACCCATAACTTGATGATAAAAAGTATTATTTGTCATTGTATTAAAAAATTAGAAGTATTACCTTTATAAATGTTTCTATTTTGTTATTACTTCGTAATGGTTAATTTAGAAAATGGAAACTGAGCAAGATGTACCAAGAAAAGAAAGCCAATCTTCACTATTAGCAAAAATAAGAGAGCCGATATATCAAGGATCTGCTCGTTGGGCAAGGCCTCCATTTGTCTGTTATAGCGATGAAAGAGGAAATCCCGTTCTTTTGATTTATTCAGAAGCTGGTGTTTCTGAAAGATATGTTCTAACTGATAAGAGTGTAAGGAAAGAGATAACTTTACTGATAAGAGAAGGAAGAGTAAGAAAAGAAAGAAAAAGATATATTGATATTGAAGATGCAACTTCTATTTAAATAAGGTTTAAATCTTCATCTAGTGAATCAACATCAGACAGTTCTAAGTCTTCAACTTCACTTTGAGCATCTGTTAATGCCTGATCTGCATTATCAACGGGATTACCAGACTGATCAATTGTACCTTCAGAGTTTCCATTTCCACATCCTGCAACTATCACTAATGCAGCCACAAGAAAAATAAATAAAATTTGTTTATTCATTTCCATCCTCCTCTTCAACAACTATTTCATCCACTTTCTGTGAGTCCAGTTCAACATTCAAGTCATTTGTCATGGTTCTTATCTCTAGAACAATTGAGTTGGATTCTCTTAAAGTTTCATGTGCAGTCTTGACTGACTCGATAAAGCTTTTTATGAGCTCCTTCCTTGCTTCAACATCATCTGTTTCTTTTGCTGAGTTAAATGATTCCTTGGCTTCTGCACATTTAGTTCTGGCTGTTTCTAACAGAGTACTTAATTCTTCTATCTTTGAATTGAGCTCTGTTGTATCCTGACCATTTTTTTCAGCATCAGACAATGCCAGTTCTGCTTTTCTTTCCAATAAATCAGATCTTAACAAAATCCCATGGCATATATTAGCCTGTACCGCTCTGGTTTTGTAGATGTGCTTTATTAATGCGTATTCCCTTATCTTTTTTCCAATCTGCTTTAATTCATCTAATGTAGTTGCTGCTTCTATTCTTGCCTTGGTCTCATTGAGCTTTGAAATAGCATTATCAATTCTTTCAACAGCTGCAGAAGTTTCATCTGCAGTTAGATCCTGATTATTTTGGATTCTTTCTTTAATGGAATTCAATTCTGTTAATTGGGCTTCAACTGCGTTTGTGAAATGTTCTTTTCCAGCAGCAAGTTTTTCTTCATTCTTTTCAGCATTTCTTAATCTTTCTCTTGTTTCTTTTAAGTTTTCTTCAATTTTATCTGATTGCTTGATTGCTTCTTTTAAGTTTTCTACAGCTTTTTTAACATTTTCCTTGGAGATTTGTCTTACTCTAAACTCTTCGTCTTTTACTTCCATTATTTTGATATTATTTAACTTTTTAGCTTTTCTTTCTCTTGCTATCTCTATTTGTTTTGCTCTTGTTAATAATGCGAACTTCTTGGCTTCTTCAGGAGTCAAGTCTTCAATAAAAGTATCTACATTTTCTACTCTTTCAGTTATTTTGAGAATTCTGTTTCTTTCTGCTGCAGGGGTGTCCTTTATTTTTTCTTCAATTAAAGCTCTTAATCTTTCTCTATTTCCCTCTATTTTTTTTCTGTTCTCTGTTTTAACCTCTTCGTCTTCAACTCTTTCACGGACTTTTTTCCTTTCTGGTTCAGGTATGATTAGAGCATTGTCAGGTTGGCTGTCTATAACTGCTGGCTCTAGCCTGTCATCAACAGAACTGTCATCCTTCACATCAGTTCCTTCTCCTTGTGCAGTTACATTGAATGCTAGCAAGAACAGGACTAAAAACAAAAATATTTTTTTCATATGTTTCACCTCAAAATTATAATAAAGTTTAAAAATACTTTAATTATATAAACATTTCTCATTATCAGAGGGTTCTTACCCAAAACGTTTATAAATGGATATCTTTTAAGTTTGTTTGGAGGATAATTAATATGGCTGAAGTCTCAAAAGAAATTCAGGATAAGGCTTATGAAGCTGTTGAAATAGCTAGAAAGTCTGGTAAATTAAAGAAAGGAACTAATGAGGTTACTAAAGTTATAGAAAAAGGAGTAGCTAAACTGGTTCTTGTTGCAGGTGATGTTAATCCTACGGAAGTTATAATGCATCTTCCAGTATTGTGCGAGGAAAAGAAAATTCCTTGTGTGACTGTTGGAAGCAGAAGTGATTTGGGTGCAGCAGCTGGTTTGCAGGTTCCAACTGCAAGTGTTGCAATTGTGCAAGAGGGGGATGCTGCAGAACTAATTAAAGAGATCACAAGCAAACTAAGTTCTTCTTAAAATGGCTAAACCACAGATGAGCAGGGAGAATAAAGGTAATAGAGCTAATAGCCCTTCTAACACTGGAAAAGAGGAAAGAGGACTTTTTTCAATAGCTTTTCCTGCTACAGTGGAAGAAGTTGTTGGAAAAACAGGAACCAGGGGAGAAGTTACACAAGTGAGAGTTAATGTTCAGGAAGGGAAAGATAAGGGAAAGATATTAAGAAGAAATGTAAAAGGACCTGTAAGAGTCGGAGATGTGCTAATGCTTAGAGAAACTGAGATTGAAGCTAGAAAATTAACACAGGGAAGGAAATAACATGCCAAACTGTTCATTTTGCGGAAATCTATATTTGATGGGGGAAGGAAAGACCTTTGTGCAAAAGTCTGGGAAAATTCTACGTTTTTGCAGTGCTAAATGTGAAAAGAATATGCTTAAGCTTAACAGAAAAGCGAGGCATACTAAGTGGACAAAGCATTATGTCAAAGGAGAATAGTCCTAATGATCGAGAAAACTTTTATTGCAATTAAACCAGATGGAGTGCAAAGAGCTTTAATTGGAGAAGTAATAAAGAGATTTGAGAATGCAGGACTGAAATTAATAGGAATAAAGATGCAGTGGCTTGATAAGGATTTTGCGTTAAAACACTATACAGAAGATATTTCTAAAAGAAGAGGAGAAAAAGTCAGGGAGATGCTTGTTAATTACATTGTTGAAGGACCTGTAATTGCAATGGTGTGGGAAGGAATACATGCTATTGAAATTGTCAGGAAAATTATTGGAGATACTGAGCCAAAGGGAGCAGCTCCAGGAACAATAAGAGGAGACTTTTGCCATGTCAGCTATGATTATGCTGATAAGAAAGGAAAGGCAATAAGAAACATTATACATGCTTCGGGGAATAAACAAGATGCAGAGTATGAAATTAAATTGTGGTTTAAGGACAAAGAACTGCATTCTTATGAAGTCTCACATGAGAAATATGTGAAATAGAAATATTTTTAAACGTATTTATGACTTTTTTGTGGTAAAATGGATTATTCATTTTTAACATTGGGCGGGGAACCTCCAGCAAATCTACCTCCTGGAGAGAGAATTAGCTATCCTATCAGAGAGTTAAAGGTTCTATTACCTAGGTTAGAGAGTGTGTTGTCAAAACAACATTTTAGTGCAGTTTCATCGTTATGTGAAGAGGGAAGAGTTGCTGGAGACACAGTTAGATATGCTGAAGAGCTTTCAGCAGATTTAACACGTACATTAAGGACATATGAAGTAGGGTATACTCAATGTATCAGAGTTGCGAAAAGAATTCTTGGTAAAACCGCGAGGGTGTTCCGTTCATTAGATGTACCTGAAAATATCGTCCATAGGATGATTACAAATTATGCTGCTAACCTTCAACATAGAGTTGCTCCTTTAGTTATGGTGATAAAAACTGATTATGAATCAAGAGCATCTGAAAGAGTGTTATTTGGAGGAGAAGAAGGTTATGTTGAATGTGTTGATTCTTTGATAGATAATGTAAATAATGTAGTAGAACGAGCAGAAAAGACCAGAAGAAGCAATGGAGATGCAATGGCTGAATCTGATCCAGAATTTGTAGAGTCTCTTTTAGGAAGTCAACATAGACATTTTGTTAGCTTGAACTATCTATTATGGAGAGCTGAGGCTATTCATCATAGAATAAGTAACATCTTTGAAGCAACTCCAGAAGAACACCGTGAATTACTAGCAGGTTCTTTATCAGCTTCAACAGATCTTGTTACAGTAATACACTGCTTAGAACGTCTTTCACATGATGGTGAATCATTTGTTTGTACACCAGCAGATTATGGAGCATTGAATATTGTTCAGGAGATAAGTATTCCAGGATTACAATCCTAGTTCTTTATCAATCTTTTTTGCAATTTCTTTTAAGTCTTTCATTGTTGAGTTAATATTTGACTCTATTTCTGACATAAGGCTTTGAATATTTTTAGAGCTTAATGTATACCTTTTTCTGTAAGTGATTATTAACCCACGATCTCCTAACTTATTCAAATGATGGATAACAGTACCCCTTGTTAAATGAGAATTAAATGCGATTTCATCAGAAGAGATTAATCTATCCTCTTTTTTTGCTTTTACTAATTCTAAAAAAATTCTAAAGCAAGATTTTTCTTTGTCTCTTGGACTGGACAATCCAAGGGAGTCAGATAACCACTGTAAATCTTGGTTTAAACCTTCTCTTTCTTCCTTCTCAACCTGTCTGATGTTTATCTCTTTGAACATTTTAGCGAAATATTTAAATATATGTTGTTTGTTTATCTTAATTCAACAAAGTTTTAATATATAAACTTTTTGTAAAGGGGGTTAAAATATGGCTGAAAAACAAAATATAAATGTGAACATGGATCATTCAAATCTGGCATTTTTTTCAGATGGAATCTCTCTATTCAACAGGAAAGATAAGTTTTTCATAGATTTCAGGCAGACAAGCCCAAGGATAGATATAGTTGGGGAAAAACAGCACTATAGTCATGCAGTGAAGCATAGTACAATAGTTCTTGATCCTATCATTGCTAAGGCTTTGTTTAAGCTGTTAAAAGACAGTATTGGGAAGTATGAGAAGCAATTTGGAAAGATAGACCTGCCAAAACAAGAGAAAACAAAAAAGCAGGAGAAAGAACAGGTTACTACAGACAGGAATTATATCGGCTAAGATGAAAGATAAAGAGCTAAAAAAGAACGAGGAAGAAAAGAAAAAACTCGAGAAAGAGATAAAGGAAGAGATAGAGAAAGAAAAGAAACTGTCAAAGGAATACTTAGAAACACTGCAGAGGGTTCAAGCAGAATTTGAGAACTACATGAAGAGAGTTGAAAAAGACAAAGAGGAATTTGTCAAGTATGCGAAGCATGATTTGATTTTGAAGCTGCTGCATATCATTGATGATTTTGAAAGAGCATTGAACTCTAAAGAAGCTAAAGAAGAGTTTGTAAAAGGGGCTGAAATGATTTTCAAGCAATTAAATAAGACGCTTCATGAAGAAGGGGTGAGAGAAATAAGTGCGTTAGGAGAAAAGTTTGATGTGTACAGGCATGATATCGTAGGAAAGGTTGAAGGGAATAAAGATGATATCATTGTTGAAGAGGTGAGAAGAGGTTATATGTTAAAAGACAAAGTTTTGAGACCTAGCATGGTAAAAGTCAGCAAGGTCAAGGAGGTTAAAGAAAATGAGTAAAATTTTAGGTATAGATTTAGGAACTTCAAATTCAGCAGCTTCTGTTTTACAGGGAGGAAGACCTGTAATAGTTCCAAGTGCAGAGGGTGCTTCATTATATGGGAAGGCATTTCCTTCAGTAGTTGCATTTACAAGAGATGGGGAAATCTTTATTGGTGAGCCAGCAAGAAGACAGGCAGTAAGCAATCCTGAAGGGACTGTAATGGCAGCCAAGAGAAAAATGGGGAAAAATTTCAAGTATGAAATCTATGGTAAAAAATATACTCCACAACAAATTTCGGCGTTTATCTTACAGAAGATAAAGAAAGATGCAGAATCATTTTTAGGAGAGAAAGTTGAGAAAGCAGTCATTACTGTTCCAGCTTATTTTGATGATGATCAGAGACAGGCTACTAAAGATGCAGGGACTATTGCAGGATTGGAAGTGGTGAGAATTGTAAACGAGCCTACTGCAGCGTCATTAGCTTATGGATTGGATAAAAAAGAAATGGATTCTAAAATACTGGTATTTGACCTTGGAGGAGGTACGTTGGATGTTACAATTATGGAGTTTGGAGACGGAATTTTTGAGGTCAAATCCACTTCAGGAGATACTAGTTTAGGTGGAACTGACATGGATGAAGCAGTAATGAATTTCATAATCAAAGAATTTGAAAAAACAAGCGGCGTGGATTTAAGCGATGATGCTACTGCTCTGCAAAGAGTGAGAGAAGCTGCGGAGAAGGCAAAGATAGAGCTTTCTACAACTATAGAGACTGATATTAATCTGCCTTTCATAACTGCAACCGATAAAGGACCAAAGCATCTTAACTTAAAATTAACAAGAAGCCAATTGGAAAAATTAGTTGATCCGATTGTTCAGAAATGCAAAAAACCTGTTGAGCAGGCTCTGAAGGATGCTAAGCTAACTAAAGAAGGTGTTAACAAAGTGATATTAGTTGGCGGTCCAACAAGAATGCCAATTGTAAGGAATTTCATTGAAAAGTTGGCAGGAAAGAAAGCCGAAGGCGGAGTTGATCCTATGGAATGTGTTGCAATGGGCGCAGCAATTCAGGGAGGAGTTTTATCTGGAGATGTTAAAGATGTGTTATTGTTGGATGTAACACCATTAACATTAGGAATTGAAACTTTAGGAGGAATAAGAACACCATTAATTACAAGGAATACGACAATTCCGACAAAGAAAACACAAGTGTTTTCCACTGCAGCAGACAATCAACCTGGTGTGGAGATTAATGTTTTGCAGGGAGAGAGGGAAATGGCTATTGATAATAAAGCTCTTGGAAGATTCCTATTAGACGGAATTCCACCTGCACCGAGAGGGATTCCGCAGATAGAGGTTACATTTGACATAGATGCAAATGGAATACTAAATGTTAGTGCCAAAGATTTAGGAACAAAGAAAGAACAGAGTATAAAGATTACAGCAAGCCAGAAACTGAATGAAGAAGAAGTAGAAAGAATGAGAAAAGAAGCAGAGGAATATTCAGAACAAGATAAGAAGAGAAAGGAGCTAGTAGACATAAAGAACCAAGCAGATTCTGTTGTGTATTCTACTGAAAAAATGCTTGCAGATTATGGAGACAAAGTAGACAAGGAAACAAAAGAGAAGATACAAAAAGAGATTAATGAAATCAAGGAAGCGATGAAAGAAGATGATGCTTCCAAGATAAAAAGCAAGCTTGATGAAGCAAACAAAGTGATACAGGAAATTGGCATGAAGATGTACCAGGAAGCAGCAAAGAAAACAGAGGATAAGGAAGACATTCCAAAAGGAAATGAAGATGATAAGACAATTGATGCGGAAATATTGGATGAGGAGGACACCTCCAAAAATACAAACTGAGGTTCTTTTCTATGGGGACCGTCATATTTCAAGAATAGATGACAGAGGGAGAATTTATGTTCCTGTATCAATAGTTAGGGGTAGAACTCTGGGAAGAGAGGAAAGAGGCTTCCTTGAAAGTGATTTATTGTATTTTAGAAGAGAAGACTATGGAGTATATGTAACTCTTTTAACTCCAGACATGGAGGAATTCTATGTCCGCTTACCTTATAATGATTCATGGAGATCTATATTTTTTGAAGGCAATTTTGCTATTTTAAAAAAAATAGGCACAAACGGAAGGCATGGTGAGAGAATTACTCTTGATATTAGATTAGCTGGAATAGACGTAAGGATAGAACCTAATGGGGATTATTTTAAAGTATTATTGTACCCTAGTGATTTAAGAAGGTTAAACTGGGGAAGCTTCTTATTTACCAGAAATAACATAAAAGAGAGACTAGAATGACAAAAAGAGACTATTATGAAATTTTGGGAATAAGTAAAACATCTAGCAAGGAAGAAATTAAAAAAGCTTACAAGAAATTAGCATTGCAGTATCATCCTGACAAGGGAGGAGATGCTGAAAAATTCAAGGAACTTTCTGAAGCTTATGCTGTTTTAACAGATGATGTAAAAAGACAGCAATATGATCAGTTTGGCCATGCTGGATTTGACCAGAGATACAGCCAGGAGGATATTTTCAGAAATGTAAACTTTGATGATATCTTCAGTGAGATTTTTGGAGGAAGGTCAGGTGGCATCTTTGATATGTTTTTTGGAGGAGGAGGACATAGAGAAAGAAGAGGGAATGATTTAAGGTATGATTTAGAAATCAGTTTTGAAGAAGCTGCGTTTGGGACTGAGAAAAAAATTAGGATTCCAAGGCTAATTGAATGCGATGAATGTGAAGGGACTGGAGCAGAACATAAAGAGACAACAACTTGTAGTAAGTGTAATGGAACTGGTGAGATAAGGAAAACAACTAGAACTCCTTTTGGAATGTTTTCGCAAGTTAGCACATGCAGGGAATGCGAGGGGACAGGAGAAGTTGCCAAATCAAGATGTAAAACTTGCAGAGGTTCAGGGTTAAGAGAAGATAATATGGATGTTAATATTAAAATTCCTTCTGGTGTTGAAAATGGCAATAGATTGAGAATTAGGGGTAAGGGAGAAGCAATCAAAAATGGAGCTCCTGGTGATTTATACATATTCTTAACTGTAAAACCCCATGACATATTTGAGAGAGAGGGAAATGATATACACTTAAACATTCCAATAAGCTTTAGCCAGGCTGCTCTTGGAGATGAAGTTAATGTTCCAACTTTGGATGGCAGGACTAAAATTAAAATTCCTTCAGGAACACAGGGTGGAACAGTGTTCAGGCTCATAGAAAAAGGAATTAAAAATACTTATGAAAAAGGAGACCTGTATATACACATAATCGTCAAAACTCCGACTAAGTTGAATTCTAACCAAAAATTTTTTTTTAAGGAGTTAGCAAAAGAAAATAAAGAAAAATTAAAAATTGAAAAAGGCTTTTTTGAAAAGATTAAAGATATAGGGTTTTAGTCTTCTTCATAACCTTCCATGAATCCTGCTTCCCAGTCACTGATTTCATCATCCTCCAATTGCGCTTCTCTTCCTTCATCGCTGTAAATGTCTTTTCCTTCTTCATCCAAAATTTCTTCTTCATAAGATTTTTTTCTTTTCATCTGTTTTTTTCTTTTATGTACAATATATATTCTTAATCCATATATAATATATAGAGTATATGCATAGATTTATCTGTCAGAAATGGATGCTTTTTTCATTAGACGCTTTCGTATCCTTCCATAAATGCTTCTTCCCAGTCACTGATTTCATCGTCCTCCAATTGTGCTTCCCTTCCTTCATCAGTGTAGATGTCTTCTTCTAGGTCTTCAAGAAG
This sequence comes from Candidatus Woesearchaeota archaeon, assembly GCA_018302725.1. Classification (GTDB taxonomy): domain Archaea; phylum Nanobdellota; class Nanobdellia; order SCGC-AAA011-G17; family GW2011-AR20; genus JAGVZJ01. The sequence continues at coordinate 9,958 of JAGVZJ010000024.1, forward strand.
TTCTTTTTTTCTTTGTATTTGTATCATCAAAAATTTAAGAAACTTTTAAATATATATAAGTAGCCTATATATTTTATATTTAGTATATAACGGGGGGTTAGATTGGGAGAGAATAATGAGGCTGATGTAAGAAAATTAATCAAATTTGGCAGTTCTTCTTTTGTTATATCTCTGCCTTCTAGCTGGGTAAAAATACATGGTTTAAAAAAAGGGGATAATCTTTATCTTAATGAGACCGATGGTAGAGACTTAATTCTTACCGCTTCAAAAGATAAAAAAGTAAGAGAGATTAAAAAGGCTGTAATAAATGTCAATAACAAACTCCTTGACCGGATAAAAAGAGAAATAATCTCTGTTTATATCTCTGGCTGTACCCATTTTGTGTTGGAAGGGGATCTTAAGGGTTATACTGAAGAGATTGATAAGAGTCTGCATAATTTAATGGGCTTGGAAGTTGTTGAACAAACTTCTGAAAGGACGATAGTCAAAGATTTTTTAGATATTGAGGAAGTTTCTGTTGATGATATATTCAGAAGAATGGATTTAATAGTAAGGTCTATGATAACTGATTCTAAAAATTGTTTTAACAACCAGTTTTACAGGCAAATTAACCACAGGGACATTACGGTAAACAAACTAAGATTTTTAATGCTAAGAATACTAAATGAATCCCTGCATAACCCGAGAGTGATGGGGGCTATCCAAAAATCTGGAATGACTGTTTATGATGCTTGGCTTTTATTAATAAACCTGGAAGATATTGCAGATGCTTCTAGGAGAATTGCACGTCTCCTCAAGGAGAAAAGATTCAGCCCACTTGAATTGAAAGAGATAAATGAAGTCTATAACAAAATTGAGACTTCTTACCTCCAGGCAATAAAAGCATTTTATAAGAAAGATAAGGATGTTGCCCATAAAGTTGCCGATAACAAGTTTATGATCGTTGAGAAGTGTGACAATCTTTTTAAGAAAACAAAGAACAAGTGGATGGTGTCTATTCTTGAGAAATTTAAAGGAATGGAAAGTTATGTTAGAAACATAGCAAGGATAGTTATTAACCAGTAATTGCCGGATAATAAGCCTTAAATAACTTATTATTCTGTTACTTTTATGTCAGTTCGACAAGTCCCTATTGAATTGAGCACTTATCTTCATAGTAGACTTCCGACTATTCTTGGGAGTTATTTTTCTAGGACTGTTGAAGTAAAGAATTATGAAGTGAGAGTGCCTCCTCAAACAAGCTTTAGCAGTAGTTTGTTCCAAATTGGGGTTGACTTTGTTTCTTCTGGTAGAGAAGGGCATATTGAGCTGTTCCTGAAACAACCAAGATACAGACGAGATGGAAGGGCAGCAGGGTTTGATGGGATGAAGGACAAAAGGGCAGACATGGTTAGTTATGAAGCATCAAGACTTACACATTCTAGGAATCTTGGATGTAACACTCCTAAGTTGGTAGCAAGAGATGGAGACAGAATTTTTATGGAGTTTATAGAAGGAGATAAACTTCAAACTCTTCTTTACAGAAGTGTAGACACCCCAGAAGATCAAATGTTATTATTATCTGGTGTAATGGCACAATTGGCGGATACTCATAATAGATGGAAATCTAGTTTTACTCTTTTTGGGGATTATCTAACTGTCAGATCAAGAGAATATGGAAGGAGATTTGCTACAGCTTTAAGCAAGGTTATTGGGGGTGAACTACCTTCATCTGAAAGAAGAGCCATTTTAGACGTGTTTGATAGAAGGGGACTATCTGAAGTAATAAATGAGTATGATGAAGGTTTAATTCATGGGGATCTTCACCCTGGGCAGGTTATTATTACAAAGAAGGGGGAAGTATATTTTGTTGATCTTGGAAGATTTAGTCAAGGTCCAGTATTGTTTGATTTAGCTTCTGTTTTAACTTCTCCTTTAGCGAACCTTGGTAGAAGCCATAAATCTCTTGTTGCTAAACAGTATAGAGAAGAGAGGGAATTAAAAAAAGGAGACTTGACATTTAGGGATTCTCTTCATGCAACAACCCTTCTTTGTAGTCTTATTGCAGCTTCACACACATCTTCTTTGGTGCATAATGAGAGAACAGTTCATATTTTCCAAGCTTACAAAGAGGAGTTTCCAGAATCTGCACAGTTAATTCAAGTTTTCCCAGATTGGTATATTTGGAATGCGTTAAATGAGGTGGACTATCTTGTAAAAGAGGGGATTGGATCGGGGGGAGTAAGCACTCTTAGGGATATTTTAAGAAAACATTTTGGAGATAAAGCTGTTAACCCCTTGGTTGGGCTTGTAGATATTGAGCTAAGACAGAATACCAATGATCATAATGGTTATATGAAGGGTATTACTTTAGGTAATTCTGGCAGTAATGGTCTTGAGGGGGGAGGGGATAGCGTAGCCATATTAGACCCCAAAACCACAAATAGAGCTTTTACTACTTCTAGATAGTTAAAATAATCACCTTTAAATAGCTTAAATTCTATGTATTTATAGAGGAATACTTAAAAACAACGAAAGATGGGAGTCTATGAAAATGGCACAAACAAGAGCTCTAATCTGCTTATTAACGGGACATGTGGATCATGGAAAGTCCCAGATAATCGAGACTATATCAAAAAGAAAGATTATAGCAAAAGAAGCAGGAAGGATTACCCAGAAGATAAGCGCTGTGAAAACAGATATTAAAGACATTTCTTCTTTGATGGGGGGGTTATTAAGCAATTTTAAGTCAAAAATCAAAATTCCTGGTTTTTTATTCATTGACAGCCCGGGTCATGCTGCTTTTACAAATTTAAGAAAAAGGGGGGGAAGTCTAGCTGATATTGCAATATTGGTTGTAGATGCTAATGAAGGGATCCTTGAACAGACAAAAGAAGCTGTTGAAATTCTGAAGCAATATAAAACACCATTTATTATTGCTTTAAACAAGATTGATTTAATCAGCGGATGGAGATCCAATAAAGAAAAGGGAATTCTTGATAACATAAACTCTCAAGGAGAGAATGTGAGGAATAAGCTTGATATTAAACTTTATGAAGTTGTTGGAAAGGTTCATGAGTTAGGGTTTAATGCTGAGAGATTTGACAGAGTCAGTGATTATACAAAACAAGTCGCAATTGTCCCTATTTCTGCGAAAACAGGGGAGGGTTTGCAGGAGTTATTATTCGTTCTGATTGGGTTAGCTCAGAAATACTTGGAAAAAGAGCTGCAGGTGGAACTTAGCAGAGGGGGGAAGGGAGTAATTTTAGAGGTGAGAGAGGATAAGGGGCTAGGTACAGTACTGGATGTTGTGTTGTATGACGGGAAAATAAGAGTAAATGATGATATTATAATCGGAGGATTAGAGGAGCCAATTGTCAGCAAGGTAAGGAATATGTTTGAAATGAGAAAACCCGTTGATAAGGTTGAGGCAGCTGCGAATGTTACACTAATTGCACCTAATCTTGAAAATGTTTATTCTGGAATGCCGCTGATGGTTGCGGAAAAGAGAGCTGATATTGAAAAAATAAAAAAAGAAATTCAGGAGCAAGTAGAAGAGGTTTTAATTGAAAGTAGCAATGAGGGGATTATTGCAAAAGCGGACAGCTTGGGAAGTTTGGAAGCTCTTATCGGCCTGTTAAAGGAAAGCAATATTCCTATTAAGAGAGCTGGAATCGGGGAGATTAATAAAAAAGATGTTGCAGAAGCAGAATCGCAAAAAGATGAGCTAAACAGAGTGATAGTTGGGTTTAATGTAAAGAATGTAAAAGAAGAAGTCAGTGTTATTACAAGTGATGTTATTTATGAGATTATTGAGAAATTAGAAAAATGGAGAGAGGGGAGAAAGAGGGAAGAAGAAACAAAAAAACTAAAGAAATTGCTAAGGCCTTGTAAGATTTATGTAATCCCAAATTTTGTTTTCAGACAAAGTAATCCTGCAGTTGTTGGCGTAGAAGTTTTAGGAGGAACTTTAAAATCAAATATGCATTTAATGAACGGAAATGGAAAAAGGGTCGCAGATGTTAAAAGCATTCAAGATGAAGGAAAAAATTTAGATGAAGCTGGGAAAGGCAAACAAGTGGCTATTTCTTTACCCGGGGTTATTGTAGGGAGACAGATTGTTGAGGGGCAGGTGCTGCTTTCAGATATAAACGAGCCTGAATTTAAAAAGTTGAAGGAGATGAAAAGCTTTTTAAACAGCGATGAAATCGGATTGTTAAAAGAGATAGCTGAATTGAAGAGAAAAGATAACCCTTTATGGGGAGTTTAAGATGGTTGAGTTTAAAATTGTTGTGGGAAGCAAGGGAAAAAGTTATAGCAAATCCTTGACTGAGATTGAAAGTTCTAGCTTGTTAAATAAAAAAATAATGGATAGAGTTGAGGGGAAAGAGATTGGTTTGCTTGGGTATGAGTTACAGATAACTGGTGGAAGCGATAACGCAGGTTTTCCAATGAGGTATGATCTTGATGGAAGTGGAAGGAAACAGATTTTGTTAACAAAAGGGCCTTGTGTTAAAATAAAAAGAAAAGGGATGAGAAAAATAAAAACGGTTGTGGGAAATACAATCAGCCAAATTACTTCTCAGGTCAACTTAAAAGTTACTAAAGAGGGAAGTGAGAAATTAGACAAGATATTTGGGAAGGAAGAGGCACCAGCAGAAGAACAAAAAAAAGAAGCTAAAGAAGAAAAGAAAGAACAGCCAAAATAAGAGAAAAAACAAAACTAATTTTTTATCTAGGAGAATTTAAATACTAAAAAATGTTTTAAAAGTTATGAAAAAAGAGTTGTTGCTTATTTTAATTGCTTTTATCTTGGTTATTTCAGGATGCCAAAACATTATCGGGACTGATATTGGCAGCGGGGGCAAAGATGAAGTTAGCAGCTATAGGTTAACTGGAGATTTTGATTCTGATAACTGCATTACTGAGGTAGATGCAAATTTATTAAGTGAAGAATTGAAAAATCCTGAGGAAAGCAGAAATTTATTCTTTGATGTAAATAAGGACAGCATTGTGAATAGTGACGATTTCCTTGCTTTAGCAGATAATTTTGGAGTGTGTGCTTGTAGTAAAGATGGAACTCTCTCTGGACAGTGTTCCACTTCACCCATCTATGGGCAACCTTTCTTCTGTAGCTCTGGATTGGAATTGGAAGGTAATTGCTTTAACTGTGGCTGTCCTGAGAATGAAAGATGCGCTGCTTCTGGCTACTGTGAGAAAGATTTGGATGGTGTAAGGCTTTATGTGTCTACTGAGAAAGACACGTACCTTACTGGGGAAAAAATAGAATTTTTATCTGAGTTTAAGATAACCTTGGGTACAGAAGTTATAGACGTTGTGAGGTCTATCCCTATTTTTTATAAGAATTATCAATCACAAATAATCCAAACTGTTGGAGGGCAGTATGTTAAACGGCCTATAAAAAATGCTTTTGACGGTTATATTGTTATATTTAATGAGCCTTCTGTTATTCAGGCGAGGGATAATTATCTTAGATTAAAAGCTAAGAGGATAGGAGAAGCGTCCACTCTTAATGATGAGCTTATGACACACTTTAACAGTCTAAGGAGGGCTCATAACTCAGTTTTAGGAATGAATGAAAGAACAGATGCTTTAACAGGTTACCAGATAAGAAGAGAGCTCATAATTAAATCTGAATATTTTTCCTTGCTGAATGGAGCATGGGTGGATGGTCCTGAAAGTGAGATACAGAGAATTAAAGATTCCCCATTGGTTAAAAGCGTTACTCCCAGTTATTTGTACTATCCAATATTATACAGGAGTGTTCCTAACATTAATGCAAATAATGTTGCATCAAAAGATGGTTCTGACTTTTTAACTGGGAGAGGTGTCAGGGTTGCTGTGTTGGATACTGGTATAGACTATACCCACAAAGATTTTGGGGGGTGCACTAAAGATCAAGTTGAAACTGAGTCTTGCCTTAAAGTGTATGATAGTTACAACCTAATTGATGAGGATAATAATATTCTTGATGCTAATGGGCATGGAACTCATGTAGCTAGCATTATTGCAGGGAATGGGGAAATCAAAGGTGTTGCTCCGGAGGCCTCATTAATGATTTATAAGGTCTGTGATGATTATGGGGGTTGCCCTGAAGGAGCTATACTGGCTGGGTTGGAAAGAGCAATAGACCCAAATCAGGATTTTCAATATGAAGACAGAGCTGATGTTATTAGCATGAGTTTGGGCGGTCTTGCATCTAATCCCCCTGAGGATGACATCTTCTATTTATCAGTTGATAATGCTATAAGCGCTGGAAGTGTTGTTGTTATAGCGGCAGGGAATAATGGACCAGGCAAGGGGACTATCGGCTCTCCTGGTTCATTACAGAAAGCTATAACTGTAGGGGCGTTATGTTTACCTGAGCAGATATGGAACAATGAATATTGTAAGACAGAATATCCTTACATCGCAGAGTTTAGTTCAAGAGGTCCATCTTTTGTTAATGATAAACCAGACATAGTTGCTCCAGGTGTGGATATCTGTGCTGCAAAGAGCAGTAGAGTTTCTGGTGATGATTTTGAAGAGTGTATAGATAATGAGCATATTACACTATCCGGAACTTCAATGGCTACACCTCATGTTAGCGGAGTTGTAGCTCTCATTAAACAAGAGCATCCTGAATGGAATTATCTAAAAGTAAAGAATGCTCTGAAGTATACAGCTACTGATTTAGGCTATCCTAGGTATATTCAAGGAAGCGGTCTAATAAATGTTAGAAACGCTCTAAACTTTGATAAAGAGTACAATCTGGAGATAACTGCTGTTGGCGGGGGTTATTATGACTATGTGGAGGTGGAAGATGAAGGGGATTAAGATTCTAATTTTATTCTTACTTGTATTTATTACTGGATGTGTAACTGAGTTTTATATTCCTGAGGATGAGTTTACTATACAAGGTTATACTGATGTAGAAAATTTTGACCATTATACTGTAGAAGTTGGGAGGGGCTTAAATCCTAATCTGTTTAGTAATGAAGGTGTTAAATTAAGATTTGATGGGAAAAGAAACTTAAGAAATGAAGCTATAGCTAAAGTTGATGTTGGACATTTATCAGATGGGCTTAATACAATCAGAATAACTGTTTATGATAAATCTGGCAATACCTTCTATGAATATTCCTACATATATGTTGATAATGACAGGATTATTTATCCTGAAGAAAATATGAACTTTGAACTGGTAAAGGAATCCCCTGCCAATCGTCCTCCTATTTATTATATCATTGAAGAAAAACCTGGGACTGCTGAGGATGGGGTTGTTGTAATTATGAGCGAGGAAGATAATGAAGGAAGTTTATCAGAGAATACTGCTGAGGAAGTGACAAAAAGAAAAATCCCTGGCTCAAAAATTAATATTGTAGGAAAGAGAAGTGAAACAGGGAGTGCAAGATACAAAATAGATTATACGTATGATCCAGACAAGAGAGTATGGTTTACTAAAGGGATTGAATTAATGGAACCAAATGAAGGAGATGTGTTAGCAACTTTAGATCTCAAGGAATTGAAATATGAGGGAGGGTTAACGATTCGTTTAAGGAAATTCAATGAGGTGAATTTAGCTTCTACTGAAACTGTAACAATATCTGTACATTCTGATTTATATTCTTCATTAGATCTTAAATTTAGATCTGAGTTACAAAATCTTGGCAATGTCAATTTAAGGGGATTACTTACTATTGGTATTGATAGATTTAGTGGGGCAGAAGGGAAGATAGAAAATGGTGATAAAAAGTATTCTCTGAATGTTGGAGAAATTGTTGCTATAGGAGGCCACAACTTAATCCTTGATAGAGTCGGTGCTGGCGGTGAGGTGTCTGTGCAAGTAGATGGTCTCAGAACTCTGATAGCAAGAGGCAGTACTATAGACTTTAATGGTTTAAGGATAACAAATTATGAGTCTTTTTATGATCCTGATGATATTGAAAATGGATCAGCGGTTTTGTTAGTAGTACTTTTAGACCCAGTTGTTGAAGATTTATGGGATGATTATAAACTTGTAATGGATAAAGTTCCTTTTACTTTATTAAGAAGACAAAATTTTGATTTAAGTAGACTAAACTTGAACGATTTAAAGGTAGATGAACCTGGGAAGTATAGGATATATGCTAGATTTGATTATAGAGATGAATCCAGAGTTTCTTATTATTTATTTGATGTCATTGAAAGAACAGGAGGGGATTATTGTACTGATAATACATTAAGAAATGCTTGCTCTACAAAGAGTATTTCCTATTATTGTGGCTCTGACTTACAATTAGCGCAAAACTGTCAATTTTGCGGGTGTCCTAGTGGATTTCTATGTCAGACAATAGGTAGATGTAGTGCGATTTTTTAATGCAAAATTAAGCTTATTTCACCCTTCTTTTCTGGTCATTAAAAAGTACATATTTTCTTTATAAATCTTTGTATGACTAAATTTTTTTTTGGCCTCTAGAAGGCTTGTAATAGCAAAATTTTAAGGAATTGGCTTGAGAAAAGTATTTAAAGAAAAGAGTTGCTTTTTATATTAAAAAGGGGTAATGGTAGCCTAATGATTCTTATTTAGGCAATTTTAAGATGGAACAAAACTCTAGCTACCAAGCTGAAAATATTCAGGTATTAAAAGGGCTTGAAGCAGTTCGTAAACGTCCGAGTATGTATGTGGGGGATACTGGTCAAAGAGGTTTACATCACTTAATCTATGAAGTCTTAGATAATTCTATAGATGAAGCTTTGGCAGGTTATTGTAATACTATTAAAGTTATTGTTCACAAAGATGGGTCTGTTACTGTAGGAGATAATGGAAGGGGCATTCCTGTTGATATTCATAAGGGGGAGAATAAGAGTGCTTTGGAAGTTGTAATGACAATATTGCATGCAGGTGGAAAATTTGATAAGAAAAACTATCAGGTTTCCGGAGGGTTGCATGGTGTTGGTATATCTGTTGTTAATGCTTTATCAAAATTATTAATAGTGCAGGTAAAAAGAGATGGCAAAATATATCAACAAACGTATTCTAAGGGATTAAGGACAAGTGAAGTTGAAGTTGTTGGTGAGACAAAGGAAACAGGAACAGTAGTAACCTTTTATCCTGATGAAGAAATATTTCAAGAAGTTGATTTTAAGTATTCTATTCTATCTACAAGACTAAAAGAATTAGCTTTCTTAAATAATAATATAAAAATTGAAGTTTTAGATGAAAGAAATGGTAAAAGTGAATCTTTCCAATATGAAGGGGGGATAAAGAATTTTGTGGAAAGTTTAAACTTAGGAAAACAAGCTTTGCATCCTGTTATTTATTTTAATAATAATTCTAATGAGAAAGTCCAAGTTGAGGTAGCAATGCAATATAACAACAGCTATGTTGAGACTACTCATAGTTTTGTTAACATGATTCATACTACAGAAGGCGGGACACATGAGGAAGGATGGAGAACTGCATTGACAAGAGTTGTTAATGAATACATAAAAAAGAATAAACTAACAGATATCAAATTAACAGGAGAGGATACTAGGGAAGGATTAAGTGCTATCATTTCTATCAGGGTTCCAGAGCCACAATTTGAAGGGCAGACTAAAACAAAATTAGGAAATTCTGATGTTAAAGGTATAGTAAGCTCTATTGTTTATGACAAACTAGGAATATTTTTTGAAGAAAATCCTGGGATAGCGAGATTAATTGTGCAAAAGATTGTAGATGCTGCAAAGTCAAGAGAAGCTGCAAGGAAGGCAAAGGAATTAACAAGAAGGAAGTCAGCATTAGAATCTGGAAACTTACCTGGAAAATTAGCTGACTGTCAGGAAAGAGACCCTTCTAAAGCAGAGATATTTATTGTGGAAGGGGACAGTGCTGGTGGATGTTTTTCTGAAGATACTAATATTGCTTTAACAGATGGAAGGAAATTAAGTTTTAAAGAATTAGTAAAGGAAGATAAGGAAGGGAAGAAAAATTATTGTTATACTATTTTAAAAGATGGGATTATTGGTATTGAGGAAATTAAACACCCTAGAATTACTAGGAAAGATGCAGAAGTCGTTAAGATAGTTTTAGATAATAATGAGGAAATTGTTTGTACTCCTGATCATTTATTTATGTTGAGAGATGGAAGTTATGAGAATGCTATTAATTTAGAAAATAAGGATTCCTTAATGCCTCTAAATAGAAAGGTTTCTGAAAGAGGAGGAAGGATTACAATAGATGGTTATGAAATGGTTCTTAACCCTAAAGACCATAGATGGATTTTTACTCATATGATAGCAGATCAGTATAACCTCAGGAAGAAAATATATGATGGGTCTATTGGACCAGATAAACACCATATTGATTTTAATAAATTGAATAATAATCCAGATAACATAACAAGAATGGATAAAGAAGAACATATGGAATATCATAGAAAGTTAGTAAAAAGAAACCTCCATACAAAGAAAGTTTTCGATAAATTAAGGGAGTTAAAGAGAACAAAAGAATTTAGAGAAATGATGAGTAAAAGAATGAAGCAACCAGAAACAAGAGTTATATTGTCTAAACAGGCTAAAGGACAATGGAGAAACCCAGAATATAAAGAATTCATGAAAAATAAATTTTTGGAATTTTATAATTCAAATGAAAAATATAGAAAGGAAAATAATGAAAGATTAAACAGAGAGCAGAAAAAGTATTGGAGTAAAGAAGAGAATAAGAAAATAAGAGCTGAGAAAGTTAAAGAATATTTTGGAAGAAATCCTGAATTGAGATTAAATTATTCTAAATTAGCTAGGAAACAATGGGGGGATAAGGAATTATTAAAATGGAGAAGTGAAAAAACCAAAAAACAATGGACTAGTGAGTTTAGAAAGAAGAGAAAAGAAATCTACAATAAAACTTATTTCAAGAACACAATTGAATTACTTAAGCAGTTATATGATAAAAAAGAACTAAAGAGGTATGATGAGGTTAGGATAGAGACTAACAATAAGAATCTTTTAAGATTGGATACTTTTACAGAGAGATTTTTCGATGATGAATCAGAAATGTTAAATGCTGTTAAGAACTACAATCACAAGATAAAGAGAATTGAGAGATTAAACGAAAAAAGAGACGTTTATGATATTGAAGTTCCTCATACTCATAATTTTGCTTTAGCTTCCGGAGTTTTTGTTCATAATAGTGCAAAATCTGGAAGATCAAGAGAAACTCAAGCAGTATTACCTCTATGGGGAAAGATGCTTAATGTTGAGAAAGCCAGAATTGACAAAGTGTTTGGAAATGAGAAATTGCAACCTTTAATTTTGGCGTTAGGAGCAGGAATAGGAGAAGATTACAACATTGAGAAGATAAGATATCATAAAGTAATTATAATGGCAGATGCTGATGTAGACGGAAGTCATATTTCTACATTGTTAATGACCTTTTTTTATAGGTATATGAAACCTTTGATTAGTAAAGGATATCTATACATTGCAATGCCTCCTTTATTTAAAATTAGAAAAGGCAAGGAAGAAATTTATGTTTATAATGAAACAGAGAGAGATAAAGTTTTAGACCAAATCGGGAGAGATGGAGTCACAATACAGAGATACAAAGGTTTAGGAGAGATGAACCCTGACCAACTTTGGGAAACTACTCTGAATCCTGAAAACAGAACATTGAAACAAGTCACAATAGATGATGCTGCAGCTGCAGATCAGATGTTTTCTATTTTAATGGGGGAAGAAGTGGAGCCAAGAAGAAAATTCATATTTGAGCATAGTCATGAGGTAAAGAATTTAGATATTTAAAATGGAAACAGAAAGTTATGTCACTGAATTTTTAGGGCACTACAAGGAGAAAGATTATAGAAGAGCGTATGATGTTTTTTTAGAACATGGCGATGATTTAGTAGTTAGGGTTGGGAGGGACGAGCTAGTACAAATATTTACTGAATTTATAAATTCAGGTATGGCCTCTGAAGCTCATGAGTTGTACCAATCAGCTGTAAGAGTTAATAGAAATGACCTGGTAGAAGGAATTGAGATGGAAATGGCCCTCTTAGATTTAGGTGCTGCTAAGAGAAGAATGATTACAAAGAGGAGTAAAATGAACTAAAAATGGCAGAAAAAATTAAGCAGATATTAATTGAAGAGGAAATGAAGAACTCTTACATAGATTATGCTATGTCTGTCATAACCGCAAGAGCATTGCCAGATGTTAATGATGGTTTAAAGCCTGTGCATAGAAGGATCCTTTATGCAATGCTGAAAGGTGGTTTATTGCATAGCAAACCATTCAGAAAATGTGCAAGAGTTGTAGGGGATGTTTTAGGTAGATATCATCCTCATGGGGATATAGCTGTTTATGATTCTTTAGTTAGAATGGCTCAGGACTTTTCATTAAGATACCCATTAATTAAAGGGCAGGGTAATTTTGGAAATGTTGATGGAGATAGTGCAGCAGCTATGAGATATTGTATTACTGGAGACAGTTTAGTAGTTACTGAGAAAGGTTTATTGAAGATTAATGAACTATCTGATAAAGAAGATGTTGAGATTAAAATATTATCAAAAGACAAAAAAATAAATACAGCCACTAAATGGTTTGATTCTGGGAATCATCCTACTTTAAAAATAACTACAAACAAAGGGTATTCTTTAACTGGTTCTTATAATCATCCTGTTTTAACATTGGTTAAGGATGAAATAGGCAAGCCCACTTTTGTTTGGAAATTATTAGAACAACTACACGAAGGAGATTTTGTGGTTATGGATAGGTCTCCTGATGAATTATGGTCTGAAGACAAATTAGAACTATCAACCTATTACCCCAAATTTAAAAAAAGTGCTAACATGAAGATATTGCCCAAGTACTTAGGTAATAGTCTTGCCTTTATTTTGGGTTCCTTTATCTCTGAAGGAAGTTTTGGCATAAATAAAATAGAATTTTGTAATTCTGATGAAGAATGGATAACCGAGTTTATTAAGTCATGGAAAGAAGTTTTTCCCGATACCACACTCCACAAATTTAAAAGAAAGCCGAGTTCTTATGGCAAGAAAGAATATTTTAGATTAGAATGCCATTCTAGATATGTGTTGGAATTCTTAAGAAATATTGGATTAGATAATGTAAAGTCTCCAAAAAGAAAAATACCTGCAACAATATTACAATCACCTAAAGAGGTAGTTGTTACTTTCTTGAGATCTTATTTTGAAGGAGATGGTACTATAACTTATTCAACAAAGATGATTGAACTGGGATGTTGCTCAATGAGTGAGCAGCTTATCGATGAACTACAAATTTTGTTACTTAGATTTTGAATTGACTCTTTTAAGAGATACGATAGACATAAATCAATTTGGAAACTTTCATTGAGGTTTTATAAAGAATTGGGGTTTATCTCTGATCGAAAGAATAAGAAATTAGAGTATGTAGTATACAGCTATAAAAAAGATACTTCCTTACTGGATTTTGTTCCGTTTATTTCAGATTTTATTAGAGAACAAACTTCATCTGAGTTTGTTATGAAGAATAACTTTGACAGATACGGTAATATGCAAAATAACTATAGAAATGTTTCCTCAATAGTTTTAAAAAACACTGGAAGAAACTATACAAACTTGTTTGAATATTTCCTGAATTATAATTATCTTTTTGATAAGGTTGTGAAACTAGAATCAAAGGGAGTTCAAAGAGTTTATTCTATTAGGGTTGATAGCAAGTGCCATTCTTTTGTTGCTAATGGATTTATTAATCATAATACAGAATGTAGGTTAACTCCAATCGCAGAGGAAATGCTGCAAGACATTGATAAGGATACAGTAAAATTCATTCCAAATTATGATGAGAGTTACAAAGAGCCAATTGTATTGCCTGGAAAATTCCCAAATTTATTAGTTAATGGAACTACAGGGATTGCAGTTGGTATGACTTCCAGTATGCCTCCACATAATCTGAGAGAAATTGCAGATTCTATAGTTGCAATGGTTGATAATCCCGAAATAAAAACAGAAGAATTAATGCAGTTTGTTAAAGGTCCAGATTTTCCAACTGCTGGAGTTGTATTGGGTAATGGGGGAATTAAAAAAGCTTACAAGACCGGAAGAGGAAGAGTTAGAGTAAAAGCTAAATGTGAATTTGAAGATAATAAAATAATTGTTTCTGAGATCCCTTACATGGTCAATAAGACTTCTTTGATTGAGTCTATAGTTGAATTAGTTAAAAGCAAGAAAGTAGAGGGAATTAAAGATATCAGAGATGAAAGTGATAGGAAAGGAATGAGAATTGTTATTATGCTGAAAGATAGTGCTAATAAAGAAGTGGTTTTAAATCAATTATACAAGCATACACAATTACAGACTACATTTAGTATTATAATGACTTCTTTAGTTGCTGGACAGCCAAAAACAATGAGCTTGAAGAATCTGATTAATTTCTTTATTCAACATAGAAGAAGAATAGTTATAAGAAGAACTGAATTTGAATTAAATAAAGCAGAGGAAAGGGTTCATATTTTAGAAGGATTAAGAATAGCTTTAAAGAATATTGACAATGTTGTTAAGGACATTAAGGAGAGCAAGGATGTTGAAACTGCTAAAGCATTATTAATTGAAAAGTATACACTGAGCGAGAAACAAAGTTTAGCTATTTTAGATATGAGACTGCAGAGATTGACAGGTTTGGAGCAAACTAAATTGCAGGAAGAGTACAATAGTTTATTAGAAGTTATTAAAGATTTGAAAGATATTTTAAATTCTGAAACAAGAATATTTGGAATTATAAAAACTGAAACTTTAGAATTAAAGGAAAAATACGGAGATGACAGAAGAACGATTATTACAGAAGAAGATGAAGGAGATATACAAGATGAGTCCTTGATAGAGAATGAAGCTGTTATAATTACTGCTACAAGAGAGGGCTATATTAAACAGACTTTGTTAGAGGATTATAGACAGCAGAAGAGAGGAGGGACTGGAATAATTGCTACAGAAAAGAAAGAAGAGGATATTGTAGAGCATTTGTTCAGCACTAAGACACATAATTATCTACTATTTTTTACAAATATTGGAAGAGTTTGCTGGTTAAAAGTTTACAATATCCCAAGAGGAAGCAGATACTCAAAAGGGAAAGCTATAGTTAATTTATTGAAGCTAGAAGAAGGAGAAAAAGTTAATGCTATTTTACCTATATCTGATTTGACAAGAGAGAGCTATGTAATGTTTGCAACTAAGAAAGGAAAAGTTAAGAAAACTCCTTTGAAATCTTTTTCAAGGCCAAGAAAGATGGGTATTAAGGCCATTAAATTAGAAAACAATGATGAAGTTGTGGCTGTCAAGTTAACCCCCGGAAATCTTGAGGTTATGCTTGGCTCTAGGCTGGGCAATGCTGTCAGATTTAATGAAGTTGATGTCAGAGTTATGGGGAGAAATGCTTCAGGTGTTAGAGGTATTAGGTTAAAAGACAAAGATGAAGTTGTTGGAATGGAAATTGCTAATCCTGAAGCTACTTTGCTGACTGTTACTGAGAAAGGTTTTGGAAAAAGAACAGAGATGAGTGAGTATAGGGTAACTAGAAGGGGAGGAAAGGGAGTTAGGAACATTAAAATTACTGATAAGAATGGAAATGTAGTAGGAATAAAGACGGTTAAAGATGAAGATGAAGCTATGTTTATCACTCAAAATGGTGTTGTTATAAGAACCACTGTTAATGGAATTAGTAAAATAGGGAGAAGCACGCAAGGTGTTAGGTTAATAAAATTGAGAGAAGGGGATAAAGTCAAGACAGTTACAAGAATTATTTCTAAGGTTTAACTTTTACTTTATGAAATCAATATTTAGAAAACCTTATAAATTTATTTTTTCCATAGTCTTTGATTAAAAATAATATGAGAGAACTTGATAAGGTATTAGACCAAAATGAAAAAGTCTTTTGGGAAGGAAAACCAAAATTCTGGCCATTTTTTCTTGGAAGTTCTGCAATCATGATAATCTTTGGATTGGTTTGGCTGATTTTTTTGATTCCTTTCATGGTAACTGCTGTAATTGATATAGTTTTGGGAGGATCACTTGGCTGGGGGATATTCTTACTGCCACATTTTTGGATTGGGATTATACTGGTTTTTGGCATCCCGATTTACCAGATTCTTGTCTATAAATATGTGTATTATGCAATTACAAATAAGAGAGTCTTATTTCAGAAGGGCCTGATTGGCAGGGATTTTGAGATGGTTGATTTTGACCAGATAACCAATGCAGAGGTAAATGTTGGATTATTGGATAAACTATTTGGCGGCAATTCAGGAAGTATTTTAATTTCAACAGCTGGCTCATTTACTTACGGGAGATATGGACCTGTTCAGAGACCATACACTTTAAGGAACATAGAAAATCCGTATGATATATTTAGATTTTTCAAGAAGGTTTCACATGCAGTTAAAACTGATATTCAATATCCAAATAAATACAGGCCAAAAACAAACCCCGGATATAATACAAAATATAACTCCAGAAGATAGTTTAATGTTTTTCTTAAATTTCTTTAAAGGACTATATAAGAAGTGAGGCTAAAGAATTTAAACCGAGCATCATTAAAATTGCAATGCCTATTACAGCAAAATAAACTGTTTTATTCCAAGCAAGGACTTTTTTTCCATCTAATGGACCAAAGGGAAGTAAGTTAAAAACTGCAAGCCATGTATTAATAGACATACCGTATTGCGATACCTTCCCAATTAATCCTGAAGGAAATGTTATTAGCAGGGTAAAGAATATTACTGCTAAAACCAGATTCATTATTGGACCTGCTACTGAGATTCTCCCATTTCTTGAAATGCCAACTAAACCGGAGATAAATACAGCTCCAGGAGCTGCAAATACAAATCCAAATACTGCTGCTAAAAGAACAGCAACAACCAGCATTAAATCCCAGGATCTAAATTCTGCCCAGCAACCATAATGCTGTGCAAGTATTTTGTGAGATAGTTCATGCAATAAAAACCCAAGACCTACTGCTATTGCGGAAATAACTGCGCTTTCAATAAAACTGGTTGATGGATCTTTTAATACGAACGCAAATGCTACAGATATGGCTATCCAAGCTTTAGTGATATCAATTATTTCCTCTTTTGAAGTTCTAATTTTTATTTTTGGCATTTTCTATAGAAGAAACTCCTATCAGCCTCCACCTTGAGCCGATATTTCTAGAGATTGTAACTCTATCTTCCGGAGAAGCGCAAACTGGGATTTTTAACGAAATCACTATTAATTCTTTCCTCAACTCTTTTACTGTTCCTACTGTTGCTGCAGAGTTTACATTGAGCATTAATATCTCTCCTCTTTTAATCGGTTCAACAACTAATGCGTCTTTAGCTCCTACAACTCTCTCAAGCAATTTTGGTTTTAATACTAATTCGTAAAATACTTCAGGGGTGTTTCCTTTAAGACCTACAATATTACCTGTTAAACTGTCTGATTTGACAATAGATGGATCCAACAGAGTAAGTATTCCAGCAGACCCCCCTGGTTGAATTTCTTTTACATCCACACTTCCTGTTTTTAATTTCTGAATCTTTGTTGTTATCAGTCTCCATGTTGCCCTATTTTCCTTTTCAATTTTTAGTCCAGGTTTGATCTCTATTTCATCCCCCACTTTTAGCATACCTTGCTTTAATGCCCCCCCCAAAACTCCACCAACAAGGGTTTCAATATCTGCTCCAGGCCTGTTTATATCAAAGCTTCTTGCTACAAAAAACAACGGGGTCTTTTTTGGATCTCTTTTTGGAGTTTGTATTTTTTCTTCCATCTCTTTTAACAGCTCTCCTATGTTTATGTTGTGCAATGCAGAAATGGGGATAATTGGTGCAGATTCAGCAATTGTTCCTTTTATAAACCCCTTAATCTGGCTGTAATTTTTTAGGGCTTGTTCTTCAGTAGTTAGATCAATCTTGCTTTGAACAATAACTATATTTTTTATTCCTATAATTTCAAGAGCCATGAGGTGCTCCCTTGTTTGTGGCTGAGGGCATTCTTCATTTGCAGCTATTAATAGCAAAGCTCCGTCCATTATTGCTGCCCCTGAAAGCATTGTAGCCATGAGTGTTTCATGACCCGGGGCGTCTATGAAAGAGACTTTTCTTTCAAACTCTACTTTAGATTTGCATTCATCACACTGTTTTTTGTCTGTAGTATAATGCCCCTTTGAGCATTTATAGATGGAGGCATCTGCGTAGCCTAACCTTATTGTTATTCCTCTCTTTAATTCTTCAGAATGAGTATCAGTCCATTTTCCCGATAACCTTTCAGTTAAAGTAGTTTTTCCGTGGTCTACATGGCCAATTAGCCCTATATTTACCTCTGGCTGTTTCTTCTCCATATTAGAAACCTGTTTAAGGGTGTTTATAAAAGTAGTGATAGTAGGTTTGTCAGTATCTTATTATCCGTCATTGAGCTCATTCACTTAAACCTATTCTCATAATTGATTCAAGAACGAAAGTTCCTTAGAATGCATTCCTTAAATGTTCTTATTCAATCTTCTTGTAAGGTAAGTCAGAACAGCTAGGACTGATATATACAAGATAATTGCAGACATCACTATGTAACTGCCCTGGAGACTTTCTTTGAACAGTATTGTTTGCCTTAACAGGGACTCTCCAAGCACAAAAGGATTATACTTTACAATTTCTCTTATAGTCACAGGCAAGGTTTCCAGAGGAAGGACTGTGCTGGAGAAGAATAATAGGGCTGCAGCTACGGATATTGAGGCCATGTTCGCTGTTTCAGATGATCTGAACACATACCCAATAAACATTCCTATCAAAATGAAAACAGAGGATATAAGGATTAATGCAACAAGGGTATTCAACAATTCTATATAGCTAAAAGGAGCGCTAGTTGCAAGTATGGTCACTATAAAGATTACAGCCATTTGAAGTAGCATGATAATCAAAGAGAAGGCATAATCTCCAATTATAAAGAATACACTGGGAGTAGGGGAAATATAATTTCTTAAGTATGCTTTAGAAGTCTTTTCATCAATTACTGTTGAGGTAGATAAGACTATTCCAGTGAACATAAGAACTATCATCAACAGAACTGGGAAGGCATTGCCTAAGTGAGTAGAGTCTGTGGTAATCGGTCTTACCTCTGAACTTATCGGGTTTACTATTTTATCAATATCTTTAATTTCAATTGAATCAATGTTTATAATGATAGAAGATAATGCTGAGTTTAGTCTTTCTACTTTTTCCTTTTCTTTAGATATCTGGGAAACTAAGGAACTAACTCCTTCTGAGCTTGACTTTACCTGGGAGATTTTTGTTTCTAGCGCGGAGACCAGTGATGTCAGATTAGAGAATTCACCTGAGCTTACATTTAAACTTAATTGGATATTAGATATTTCTGAGCTGATACTTGAAGTGCTTTCTAGACCGGATATTGCTGAATCCAACTCAGACAGTTTACTTTCTGTTAAAGTTAATGTTGACTTTACTTCCGGGAGGTTGGGAGACTCTTCAGCTATCTTCACGTTTGCATCATTCAAAACGTTAACTATTTTTGTGGTTAGGTCTATACTCAATTCTTCTGATTTTATTGAAAGTTTATTAGAAATTGTGTTTATTATAAGGTGAACAAGGTTTATTCTTGAATCATCCACGTAGAATGTTATTGGTTCATGGGAGGTTATTTGTAAGCTGGGAGGGATTAACAAACAAAGCTGAACAACCTCTGTTTTTACTTTATCAACACAGTCTTCTTCTGAGTCAACTTTTACCACCTTATATTGTTCATCTTCCAGCTGGGAGAGTATTGATTCTGCCAGTTCGCTATAGGAATCGGAATATGCGCCTATTTTTACATTAAACAATGTAGAGTTATTAAACGATAAGCTGATAAGAAGCATTAGGATTAAAGGACCGAGTAATACGATTAATGCTGAACCTTTGCTTCTTGTCAGCAACTTAAGGTTTTTAATTATAACCTGCAATATCTTCATTTTGTTAAGTATTCAAATACCTCATCTAATGGTGGCTTATGCAGCCCTATCTCGATTAGTTCTTCATCTTCTTTGTCTATAACTGTTAAAAGGGCTTTCATGACTTTTTCTGCATCTTGGGCGTAAACTATTAGTTTGTTTCCAACTTTTCTGATTCCCTCTATATCTTTATCTCCTCGGATGTACTCCACAATGCTTTTGTAATTCCCCGGGCTTGTGACTATATGAATCTCTTTTGTTCCTGAGAAAATATCTTCCAGTTCATCTACTGTCCCCTGTTTTATTATTGTGTTTTCATGCAGGATTGCAACCCTATCACAGATTACTTCCACCTCTCCTAAGAGATGAGTAGTGAGAATAATTGTGGTTTCTTCTTCTTTGTTGATTTTTTTTAACAGATCAAGAATTTCTCTTCTTAGTGCAGGATCCAAGTCTTGTGTTGGTTCATCTAAAACTACTATTTTAGGATCGTGGATTAATGAACATGCTATATCTAATCTTTTTTGCATCCCAGCGGAGAGGTTTCCTGCAACCACATTTTCTTTTTTTCCTAGTTCCACTAATGATAACAGTTTTGAAATTCTCTTTTTTATATAATCACTGTTTTTGTTATACATCTTCCCAAAATAAGTCAGGTTTTCTTCAACAGTTAAAGTAGGATAGAATGATCCTTCCTGCGCAGCAAAGCCAAATTGTTTTCTAACTTCAAACAAATCATAGTTTATGTCTCTGGATTGGAAAGTGATATTTCCTTTGTCAGGATGGATAAATCCTATCAAAATGTTTAGCAGGGTAGTTTTACCTGAACCTGACTTCCCTAAAATTCCAAAGATTTCTCCGTAAGGGATTGATAAGTTGAGATTGTTAAGAACTATATTTTTTCCAAATGTTTTTGAAACACCCTTTATTTCAATGAACGGCGCTCTTGGCATAGCAGTAGTAAACTTAATTTATTTATAAACTATTTGGAAATATTAATATAATAGAAACATTTTGGATGATTATGAAGCATACATTAAGAATAACCGTTTTATTGGTTTTGCTTTTTTTGATTGCTCATTTTCTTGGGTTAATTATACTTAATGAGTATACTACAGAACAATTACCTTTAGGGCTAGAACCACCTGAAATTGAAGAGACTACAAGCTTTATCCCTGTTTTTGTGGGCATAATAATTGCGACTTTGTT
>JAGVZJ010000034.1 GCA_018302725.1 Candidatus Woesearchaeota archaeon
AAACCTAAGAAAATTTGTAAAAGATGTAAAAGACTAATATTTATACATTCAAGAGGATATTGTGGGGGTGCTATAACTTTACGTTCAGATTGGAACAAACCAAGGCTCAAAATTATAAGAAAAGATATCATGTGGGCATAACTTACAAGCAATTAACCAAAGAGTGCATAATCTGTGGATTTAACAAAGTGGTTGGCTTACATCACATAGATGAAAATAGAAAAAATAATAATTCAAATAACCTGATTGGATTATGCCCCAATCATCATCAAATGTACCACAACTACAGATACAGGGAGGAAATCACCAATTTATTAAGAAATAGAGGTTATAAAATTGAGCTTAACAAGGATTTATTAAGACCTGTCTAATAAAACAAATAAACATATAAAAACAACCGATTTAAGATAGATAAAAAGATGAAAACAACGCACAAAATTATCAATGGTGATGCTCTAGAAGTTCTTAAAACTCTTCCGGATGGATCAGTAGATTTAATCTTTGCAGATCCTCCTTATAACATGTCTAAAAAGAAAGGGCTTGGATGGAAGTATAGCAAACACATAACCATGCAAGAGGATTGGGATATATTCTCTAAAGACGATTATTTTAAATTTAACAAACAATGGATAAATGAAGCACTAAGAGTACTAAAGCACGGTGGAAGTTTATGGATTTCAGGTTCATTTCATAATATCTATCAGGTAGGATTTATCTTACAACATTACAATGACGTTAAAATAAACAATAGCATTGTCTGGTTTAAACCTAATGCACAACCAAATATTACCTGTAGACTATTCACAGAAAGTACAGAACATTTAATCTGGGCTTCAAAAAATGGAAATAAGAAAAAATGGAAGTTTAATTACGAATGGACTAAATCAATAGAAGATCAAATAAACAACAAAGGTAAACAAACGAGAAATGTTTGGGCTATACCCCTAACACCAAAAAAAGAAAAGTGGGCAGGGGTCCATCCAACTCAAAAACCAGAAGAATTGTTAAGAAGAATCATAATGTCTTGCACGGATAAAGAAGACACAGTTTTAGATCCTTTTGTTGGTTCAGGAACAACCTCGGCAGTTGCAAAAGAATTAGGAAGAAATTCTATTGGTATTGAAAAAGATAAAAAATATTTGAAAATAATAAGGAAGAGATTAAATACTTCACAAAAAACATTAGATATTATTAACCAACCAGAAATTATGTTTGAAAAATTTAAAAGTAAGACCTAACCTACTTGTGTTGCCTTCGAGACTATAACAAATATCTCTTTTTCACTCAGTAAAGCATCTATTAGTTCTTTAAACACCCTAGCTGGTTTTTCTGGTGCCGTATTCTTTTCCATCTTAATCATCAACTCAATAAGATGGACTATAAACTCTACGGTATATTCTCCATATTTGTTTAATCCATCAAATTCGTTCAATTCTTTACTCGTAGCTTCCGCCAACTCACATTTTTTTCTTTCCTCTTTATTTTTAAAAGCTTCAACTCTATCATACATATTTCTTAAGTATCTCATAAACTTAAGAGTAAGTTCCTTATTATTTTCCTTTTTAATCAGAAGATCAATCACCCAATGAATATGCTTCGGTGTTCTAATTCTTTTTCTATGTTCCTTATACTTGATTAAGATGTCATGATCAGAATTGTACCCTCTATCCCCCTCAAAAATACCGACTATTGTTCCATCTGATAACCTTATCTCTTTTATAGCATACTTTCTCGGGGGTTTTTCTGTTCCTCCCTTCTTTTTTCTAGGTTGGTAATTCATTACCATACCTTTAGCAAGATAACAGAATTTTTAAAAGGATCCTTCTTAATCTTACCATGGGTTCAGGCAAAAAGAACTATAAAAATCGTCCTAAGAAATTTTCATTAGGGGCTTACAAACCAGATAAAGAGCATAAAGAAGTTGATAAAGAAGATTTAAACAAATTATTACAAATGTGGGAAAATCAGAAGAAAAAAGTAAAAAAACCTAACCCCTTCTAGCACTTCTTCCCAATCCCTTCTCAATCTCAATCAATCTACTAAAACCTCAAAAATAACCAAAATCTATACACACGATGTGTATTAAAAACAAAAGATTTATATACTATTTTATACACACGATGTGTATGAATTTAACAAAAAAGGACATTATATCAATAAACAAGAATTTCGCCTTGGGCCATTTTGAGAATGAATCAAGCTTGAACTTTGCACTAGAGCATTCAAAATATGAAATTGCCTGGACAAAGCAATTAGCTTACTTAATCAGGGCGGTTTTAATTGATCACGTTTTTGTTGATGGAAATAAAAGGACAGCGTATGGATTATTATTGAATTATGTAAGCTTAAATAAGTGGAGCATTGAGGAAAAACAAGCAACAGAATTAATAAAAAGTTTGGTATTAAAAAAAGAGAAAAGCGTAACAAACATCCAAAGGAGGATAGAAAATGCCATCAAAAAGTGAATTCTTAAAAAATTTTGAAAAGATCCTAAAAGAAAAACCATCAGGATTTAAAGCATTAGAGGAATTTGAAAAGACAGGAAGAACGATAATAAAAACCAGATTAAATTTCACAATAGACAGGGAATTGGCCAGGGAATTCAGGGACTATTGCAGGAAGCAAAAATTAAACATGTCTGCTGAAATTGAAGAATTAATAAAAAAAAGAATTAGTAGCTAGAAGATCTTATTCTGCATTAAAGACCTTAAAATTTTACTTTAAAAAGATTATTTTAGAATAAACAAAAAAGTTTATATATGAGTACATACTATGGGTACATATGGTAAGTATAAACATCTCTATAAAGCGTGAAGCATATAATTTTTTAAAAAGCCTAAAAACAAAAGACAAAAGTTTTTCTGACATAATCTTAGAACTAAAGGAGAATAAGGGGGAAAAAAGGAGTGCAAAATCCCTTCTAAGATTCGCAGGAGCTTTAAAAGACATTGATTGGGAAGAAAGGGGAAGAAGAATGAAGGATTTCAGAAAATCCTTTAATGAAAGATTATTAAAAGTGGATATTAAATGATAGGGCTAGATACCTCTGCGATAATTGATTTGTTTAAAGAAGACCCCTCTTTGATGAGTTTATTAAAAGAAATGGAAGATATCGTAGCACTCAATCAAATAAGCTATCTTGAACTTATGTTTGGGTTGGATCCAGAAAATAAAAAACACAAACTAGAAGAGGAGTATTATGATGCTCTGTTTAATTCATATCAAGTATTGCCATTAGACTTTTTCTCATGCAAGGAAGCATCTAAAATTTTCTCCAGACTGAAGAAAGCAGGAAAAATGATAGATCCTTTTGATTGTACAATAGCAGCAATATTCTTATCTAATAAAGTAAACACAGTAATAACCAAAAACGTAAAACACTTCAGTAATATCCCCGGGCTGAAAGTAATCAAATATTAATAAACCAAATGATACATCCCTCATGCAATAAATGAAAAAGTCTTCAAGAATAATAATATTAGACAAAAACAGATTATTGTTAATGCATAGAATAAAATCTGGAAAAGAATACTATGTACTTCCCGGAGGCTCTATAAAGAAAGGAGAAAATCCATTACAAGCAGTAATAAGAGAAACAAAAGAAGAAACCAGCCTAAAAGTAGAGATAGATTCTTTATTATGGGAGATTACAGAAGATGTAGGAGGGAAAGAAAGGCGACTCTACATTTTTTTAGCTAAAACCTTCAGCGGAAAACTAAAAATAGGGAGTCCTGAAAAAGAAAGACAAGGTAAAGACAATCTTTATGAGCTTGAATGGATTGCCCTAAAAGATTTGAAAAAAATAGAATTATATTCTAAGAGCTTAAAAAGTAAAATCCGAAAAGAATTTCTTTAATCACTCAATTTAACCATCGCACAGTAATAACAAATAGAAAGTTTTATAAAGGAAAATCGCTAATTCTGTCCATGGCAAAAAAGACAAGACAAGGCCCTCCAAAATGTGAAGGTCGTTTTGGGGAACTGAGAGGTTTATGTTATCTAACTGCAAGAGAAATGAAGGATTTATACGATGATCCTTTATGGACTGTAGTTACAAATGATGATTTACACGAATTTGTAGATATGGCTCTAGATCCAAGAGAAACAGTCCATTTGTATGATGCCCAGGATCCTTATTTTGGCAATAAAAGAGATGAATTAAGAGGAGACCCTTTAGTCGGTAATTCAGACAATTTTGAATTAGCTTTAGTTCCATTTATTTTTGAAGGTATGAGGGAAACTCTAAAAGAATCAGTAGACAAAGCAAGAGAATTAAGAGAAACAGTCACAAATATAAAATCTAGAGAAGCACACTTAGATGAATTATCAGACTTAACAAAACAACCTAAAGAGTGGTTAGCAAGTACAACTATAGGAAACATTATTGATGATTATTTAGACCCAATTGCAGGAAGAGATTTTACAATATCCCAAAATTCAGTATACCCAACATTATTGGAAAGATACGCAAGACTTTATTTAGAACATGCAGATGTAGATCAATTAAACTTGATTCATAGAGGTGTAACATCTTTAGATGCAGAACTTGGTTGGAACATGCACAACGTTATGGTTCCTTTAAGCTGTAATGGAAAGAAAGGTCGTAAAAATGAATATGTCCCTCTTACAGGATATCATTTAAGTGCAGAATTTGGAACAGGACCTAATACTCAAAGAACATTAGTTTCTTCTTCTCCTTATAGGTTAGAGTTGTATAAATCAGAGGCGAAGGGTCATGATAACCTGCCGGTATTAGGTATGAATTTTTATTTAAGGCATCCAGACACAATGGTTGTATCTCAAATACAGGATATCAGAGGAGCGAGAGTTCCTGAAGGAACAACAGACGGTTTATGCGCTTTAACAATAGCTGAAAAACTCGCTCTCAATATGGGATTTAAAGAAATTTTAACTTACACTCACAGAAACAATCCAATAACAATACATTATCCTAGAGATCCTAAACTATCAAGCATTTTAAGTATTAACTTTGATGATGCAGCAAGATGTCTAGGATGGGAGCCTATAAGGGGTAATAACGAAGAAATCGTAGGTTACAGAAAGGATATGACAGTTCATCATTAAAAATAAACAATCCTATCTAAATGTTCCTTGCTCAAGTCTTTCCACTAATTCATCAGCAATATCTGGAGCATATTTTCTTGCCTGAGCAACTGCAGCATTTCTAAACGAGGAAGTCTCTCTTCTTAAAACTCCAATTCTGTATGTTCAATCTGCAATACGATTAACATCCCCTCTTATTCTGACTTCACATTGCTTAACAAATCCAATTGTTTCTTCAACAAAATAGTATAGAGACCACCTGCTTGATACTGCCTCAATATAATCTGCTCTTCCTGCAAGTCCCATAAAATATTTTTTGACTTTACCTTTTGTTGCCATTTTAACTCTCAAGTATAAGTCTATATCTTGTTGTAACAACTTTCTGCCACTCTTGTGCTTCCTGACTCACAAATAAATCTGCAAATTGTCCTTCAAAAATTCTCCTCGTTAGATCATGTCTTAACATAGCCATCTGATAATTTTCAGACCTGCCAGACCATTCAATAACTACCAATATGTCTTTATCTCCTTGTCCGGGAAACAATCTTCTGTACATCTTTGCTCTTTCATCACTTCCTAAAAATGATCCTACTGCTTTAACAGCATCAATAGCTGCATATTCTGCAACTTTTTCAATTGGCAATCCTGTAATTCTTGCAATATCCTCAGTTCTTCTGTCATAAACAGCAGTTGTCATTTATTCCCTCCT
>JAGVZJ010000035.1 GCA_018302725.1 Candidatus Woesearchaeota archaeon
TTACTCTGTCTATTCCTGTCACTTTAATTTCTAGTACAGTTATTCCTCTTACAGAAATCCTTACCCCTTTCCCTATCCTATGATTTAGTTCTCTTCTCAAGTTTAATCGCAAAAATAGAGAATAAAAAAGAATTAAAAATTAACTGAAAGAATCCCCACAGCCACAAGTAGTCTTTGCATTAGGATTCTTGAACTTGAATCCTGATTCACTAAGAGTTTCTACAAAGTCAAGCTCTGTTCCATTTAAGGGCCCTATACTGTCTTTATCAATGAAAATCCTAGCTCCATCTTTCCCTATCACTTCATCTCCTTTTTTAGGGGATTTAACAAATGCCAGATCATATTTAGATCCTGAGCATCCTCCAGGAATTACTGCTATCTTTAGTCCATAACCCGGCTTTTTTTCTGCTTTCAATAAGGATTTTATCTTTTCTGCTGCTTTTGAGGTTACTATCAATGATTTTGGTTTTACTTTTGTTATAGAGCTATTAATTTCCTTAACTATCTTGTCTATTGTCTTGTCATCAATTCCATGAACCCTTGCTCCAAGCTCGATACTTTCATAAGGATTGACATGGCAACCTATACAATGCAAACCATGATTTAACATTATTTCTCCTGCTTGTGGAGAAAACCGTAATGCTTCCCCTATTGTTGTGTCTTTTGTTATTACCATTTTACCCTCCTATCATAATATTTCCTTCATAGCCTTCTTCTTCAATTCTAGTAGCTAATTCATGATCTCCCACATTAGAAATGGCTCCTTCTTTTAAAACTACCACTTTATCTGGTTTTATGTATTTTAGGATTCTGTTATAATGGGTGATTATTAAAACCCCCATACCTGTTTTTTCCTTTAAAAGATTTATCCCATTTGAAACAATTCTTAAGGCGTCAACATCTAGTCCTGAGTCATTTTCATCGATTATTGAAATTTCTGGCTCAAGAACTGCCATCTGAAGTATTTCATTTTTCTTTTTTTCCCCTCCAGAAAATCCTTCGTTTAAGTAACGGCCTGCAAAAGATTCTTTCATATTTAGTAGTTTCATTTTTTCTTTTAATAAATCTCTAAACTCTAAAACAGATATTTTATCTCTTCTTCTTGAATTTAATGCTGTTCTCAAAAAATTAGCTACTGAAACTCCTGGAATTTCACTAGGATATTGGAAAGATAAAAACAACCCTAATTTAGCTCTTTCTGTTGGGCTCATATTTGTTATATCTTTATCTTTGAAAATTATTTTACCTTGAGTTATTTCATAATCTGGGTTTCCCATTAATACATTTGCTAAAGTTGATTTTCCTGAACCATTTGGCCCCATCAGTGCGATGATTTCTCCTTTGTTTACTTCCAAATTTACTCCCCTAAGTATTTCTTTTCCATTTACAGTTACATGTAAGTTTTTTATTTCTAAATCTGCCATGTTATTTTTCATTATTTTTATATCTACTAATCCCTTTTTGTAATGTTCTTAAAGACAGTAATGCGCATTTTAGCCTCATAGGAGATATTGGGATCCCTAACAAGTCTAAAACAAACTTTTCATCCAGCTTAAGGACATCCTTTATCTTTTTGCCCTTTAGCTCTTCTGATATTTTTGAAGCTGAAGCCACACTTACTGCGCATCCTCTTGAATCAAACTTTATATCTTTGATTGTATCTTCTTTCAGTTTCACTGTTACGCTTATTTCATCAC
The DNA here is from genome assembly GCA_018302725.1 of Candidatus Woesearchaeota archaeon. Lineage (GTDB taxonomy): Archaea > Nanobdellota > Nanobdellia > SCGC-AAA011-G17 > GW2011-AR20 > JAGVZJ01. The sequence continues at coordinate 1,698 of JAGVZJ010000035.1, forward strand.
CACACAAGGGATTGGTATCATTGATTTTTATAGTGGGGTTACTTAGACTACCTGAGTTTCTCGGAGATTTATAATGATCAAAAAGTTCTTCCTGGTAGATGTCTATCATTGTGTAAATACCTCCTGAACTTTTTTTAATGAACTGACAAAGTAATTTACCTCCTCTTTGGTATTATAAAAATAAGGAGAGATTCTGCATACTGCATTGACCCCGAGCACTTTCATTAATGGCTTTGCACATAAATGCCCAGCTCTTATTGCTATACCCTCTTTATCCAGTATTTCTGCAACATCATGAGGATGAATTCCCACTAAATTAAACGAAATTAAAGCTGTTCTGTCCTCTGATCCAGGCCCGTATATACTAATGTTGTCCAATTCTGCTAATTTTTCCATTGTGTATGTAACCAAATCTTTTGTTATCCTCTGTATTTCATCCATTCCAATCATTTCGATGTAGTCTATTGCTGCCCCCAATGCTATTGCTCCTGAAATATTGGGTGTGCCTGCTTCAAATTTGTTAGGCAAATCTGCCCATTTTGAATCATTTTTTGAAACGTCACTGATCATTCCCCCCCCAGTTAAAAATGGGTCTAAGGATAAAAGTAATTTTTTCTTTCCGTACAATACTCCAATACCAGTTGGTGCCAGCAGTTTGTGACCTGAAAAAGCCATAAAGTCTACATCTAAATCTTTAACATCTATTTTTTGATGTGGAGCGCTTTGGGCAGCGTCTAAGATGAATAATGCTTTACGGTCATGAGCCATCTTGCAAATTTTCTTAATAGGGTTTACTGTTCCAAGTACATTAGAAACGTGGACTACTGATACTATCTTTGTATTGTTATCTATTGGAGATTTGGTTAAGTCTAACTTTCCTTCTTTATCTATCGGAATAAATCTTAACTTCGCTCCTGTTCTTTTGCACAACTGCTGCCATGGCACAATATTTGAGTGGTGCTCCATTTCTGTTATTACTATATTGTCTTTTGCGCCTACTTTTAGAGTGTATGAAAGAAGATTTAGTGATTCTGTTGTGTTTCTTGTGAAAATAATTTCTTCTTTTGAAGCATTTATGAATTTAGCAACTTTTTCATGGGCTTCTTCATATTTTAGTGTTGCTTCTTCCCCAAGCTTATGGATAGCCCTATGGACATTTGAATTATATTTTGAATAGTACTCTTTTATTGAATCAATCACCTGGTTTGGTTTTTGAGAGGTTGCACTGTTATCTAGATAAATTAGGTTCTTTCCGTTTACTTTCTCTTTTAAAATAGGAAAATCTTTTCTTATTTCGCTAACCTTGAAGTCCTTTAATGATTTCATCTTAGTCTTTCCATCACCATTTTTTTAGTATAACTCTTTACGTCTTTGCTGGATATCTTTTTTATTAATGGGTTAAAAAACCCTTTAATCATTTCTGTTTCTGCTTCGTTTTTGTTTAAGCCTCTGCTCATTAAGTAAAATATTTTTTCTTTGTCTAGCTGACCTATTGTTGCCCCGTGGCTGCATTTAACCTCATTGTTCCCTATCAATAATTTGGGAATTGCATTTGCCTCTACTCCTTCGTTTAAAAGAAGAGTATCCTGTCTCTGATAACCATTGCTTTCTTTAGCATTCTCCTTTATGTCTATTAACCCCCTGTACAAGGTTTTGGACTTATCTTTTGCTATTCCTTTTATGAGCATGTCACTGGTTGTATAGGGAGACATATGTATCGCGGATGTGGAAATATCAAATTGCTGATTTCCAGAAGCAAAGAATGCGCCTAGGTTTTTTGTTGAAGCTCCTTCTCCTTTTAATAATGAAGCTGATTCAAATCTTGTAAACTTGCTGCCAAAAGTTCCTGAGAACCATTCCATGTGGGAATCTCTTCCTATTTTTGACCTGTTAATTGAGAAATTATAGCAATTTTTTCCTATTGACTGGATTGAGCCGTATTGGATATTTGAGTTATTTCCAACTATTATTTCTACAATGCTGCTCCTGTAGCCTTCTTCTAATGTGGATTTTATAGTCTCTAAGATTGTAGCTTGTGTATTATCTTCTGCTATGATTAAAATATATTCAAACTGCCTTTTTGAATTCATTAATGTTGATATTTCAACTGGTTTTATTAATTGTGTATTCTTTGGAATTCTTATGAATAACCCTTTGTTCCATAGAGTTAAATGCAAAGCTGTTATTTTATCTTCTTCTGAAACTAAAGAAGAAAAGTTATCTTCTATTAATTCAGGATATTTGTTATAAGCTTCATGTAAACTTAATATTTCTACATTTTCACCTTTTGCGTTTAAAGATTGGATAGAACCCTCATGGTGTATTTCATCTATATTTAAATTATCAGGACTTATTACTATATTTATTCCATGCCTGAAACTTAATTTAGGAAGAGTTTTGAATATCTCAAATGCCTTTAGTCTTTTATTCTGAAAGAATTTTGGTTCATCAATATACAATTGTTTTATATATTCTTGTGTTACTGCCATGTTTATCACTCATCCTAGAGATCCCTCCATCTCCAATTCTATTAATCTGTTTAATTCAATTGCGTATTCTCCAGGAAGTTGTTTTGTTATTGGTTCTATAAAACCTGAGACTATCATTTTTTTAGCTTCTTCTTCTGAGAAACCTCTGCTCATTAGATAGAATATTTTTTCCTGGGAGATTTTTCCTGTTCTTGCTTCATGACCAATTTCTGACTTATTTTCTAAAATTTGAATGTAAGGTATTGTGTCTGATCTTGAGATGTTATCAACCATTAATGCATCACACTCTACATTTGATTTTGCATTTGTTGCTCCTTTATTAATTTTAACTAAGCCCCTATAAGTTGTTATTCCCCCGTCTTTTGAAATGCTTTTAGCAATTATTGTTGAGGATGTATCAGGAGCTATATGAATTACTTTTGATCCTGTATCCTGGTTTTGCCCATTGCCTGCAAATGCAATTCCAATCATCTCTGTTCTTGCTCTTTTTCCTTTTAATATTGAAGAAGGATAAAGCATTGTAAATCCAGATCCTAAATTGCCATTTATCCATTCCATTATTCCGTCTTCTTCTACAATTGCTCTTTTTGTGTTTAAGTTGTAAGTATTTTTAGACCAGTTTTCAATAGATGAATATCTGACACGAGCTCCTTTCTTTACATAGATTTCAACACAGCCTGCGTGGATATTATTTTTATTATATTGAGGAGCAGAGCAATTGTGAGCGGCTGCTCCTGCAACGCAGTAAGTTTCATTAGCTTCAACAGAAAAATTGTATACTATTTCATCTTTAACTTCTCTTGAGTTTATTTCTTTTATAGGGAAAAATGCAAAGTCTTTATTTATTCCAAACATACTGGCCCTGTTTTTTCCATTTAGTTTTTTATGGATTTTTATCCCAGTCATTTCTCCAAATTTTGACATGTATTCTCCTGTAATTCCTAATGTGTACATTGTTTGTCTGTTTTCTTTTGATCGATCTCTTGCATTTATGAATGAAACTATTCCCAATCTTAGTAATATGTCCCTACATTGTTTTGTTAACTTCTCAGAAACAGAATTTAACCTCAAAACTTCCTTTATTCCGGATTTACATGGTTTCTTGTAGTAATTTCCATCTCCATTAAAATAAGATTCTATTAAACATTTCTGTTTTTCTTGGTCTTCTAACATCATCCATTGAGGGATATTTTTTTTATTTGCCTTTTTTCCGAATATTCCAAATATTCTGCAAAGTTCTGTAGAGCAAACAACCAAACTTGTGCCGTTGTTTTTCTTATGATGCATTTCTAAAACTTTTTCTATATTGAAAACTTTTTTTAATAAATGTTTTACATCTTCCATCAATTCTACTTCTTTGTTTGAAAATGAGAAGTTTAGATAATGCCCACTTGAAATACTCCCTTCTGATAAATAGTATCCTGCTAGTTTAAAGAATTCTTTTGTAGAAGGAATTTTTCTTTTAATATTTTTATATCCTTGTTTTTTTCCGACCCATTTTTTTATTTCTACTTC
>JAGVZJ010000043.1 GCA_018302725.1 Candidatus Woesearchaeota archaeon
TCTTATTCCTAAAAGATTTATAACCTAAACCGAAAGAGTCCTTTATTATTCCCCCAATGTACATGTGATGTGCTCTTTCATGATAATTTCCAGTGATTGTTAGCTCACAATGGTATAAGTGTCCGTCTCCCAAAATTACACCTAATAATTCGGCTATTTTTTCATCTTCTTTAGGTGTATTGATTTCCTTTATATTTTTGCCCCCTCCCTTGATTTGCCCCCAATTTTTTTCTAACACCTCATCTATATATTCTGATTTTATGTTTTCAAAAGACCCCATATCAAATTTCTTTAGAATTTTTTTTACTGTCCTGAGAGGTATAGTTCTTTTTTCTTTACACCAGTCTATCCTTAATGTATAATCACTTACCCCGAGAATATGTCCTAACTTTTTCCAAGAGAAACCGCTTTTGTTTTTTACTTCTTCTATAAACTTTTTCTGAAATCCTTTCTTAAATCTTAACCTTTTGTCTCTTATAACTTGGCCTCTTTTTCTCACTTATACTATTAACTAAACAACATATTTAAATCTTTTCTTTTTCAATTTCTTTAACTATTTCCTTCCATTCATCTAAGTTTAAAGTATAAACTCTTTTGTTTAAAAAACTTAATTTGGAAATTTTTTCTTTTGTTTGTTTTTTAGTTAATTTTAATATTTTACAATGAGCTTCACGAATAGCATTTTCCAATTTTTTATCTGATTGTAAATATATCTCCCTTATTATCTTTTCTTTTTCGCTCATTTCTTTATGCTTTATTGTTATAACTTTAGATTTTATTTTTGGTTTGGGAGAGAAAGAGTCTTTGCTTACTCCCTCTAATGTTTCTATTTCAAAAAATATAGGGAGTAATATTTTTAACAACCCCTCTTTCATAAAATTATTTGGAACTGTGAAAACGGCTAAACTGAATTTGCTTACAATTAAGGAATTCATCAAGGGTTCTATAACTGAATAAGGAAGATTGCCTATTATTTTATCAAAGTTTAATTCTTTAAAATTTGTTATTGATTCATTTATTACTTTAACAGTTTTAAATTTAGAGATTAGCTCTGTAGAGAGTTTATAGCTTAATTCTATTACAACAACCTTATCTGTTTTCTTTATAAGATAATTAGTTAGAGCCCCTTTCCCGGGACCTATCTCAAGGACAGCTTCATCCTTTCTTATTTTTAGGTATGAAACTATTCTTTTGCACAATTCTTCATCTACCATAAAATGCTGGTCTAATATCATAAACAAAAGATTATTGTATAGATTTTTAAATGTATTATTTTAGCCATAAAAAAGGTTTATATACTAAGGTGGATTGGACAAATTATGAAAAAAGCTTTTTTTGTTTTTGGCGTTTTGATTTTATTATTTTTATTAGGATGCAGTTCTAACAATCAGGGAAATCAAGATAACACTAATGCGGTTAATTCTGAACTGGTTGGAGCAAAAACTATTGAAATAAAAGATTTTGGGTTTTCGCAACCGGAGTTAAGGATAAAGAAAGGCGAGACTATTACGTGGATAAATCAGGACAGTGTAAAACATACTGTGACATCTGATGTTGGCAATGAGTTAAATTCTGATTTTCTTTCGAAAACAGAATCATATTCACATACTTTTGACAGTTCTAGTATATTTGAGTACCATTGCAATGCTCATCCTTCTATGAAAGCAAAAGTTATTGTTGAGTAACTATTTTTTTATTTGGCTAGACAGTTCTAATCCCAGGTAAAATGACAATATGTGGAATATCCACCAAAAGAAAGGTGATAATACCAAACCAAATATTACAAATGCAGGCGGAGATTCTCTGGCATAAACTCCAAGCATTTGAACCAAGCCAGAATATGAAGAGACTAGATAGTAGAAGGATATCCATGTCCCAAAAACTACTGAAAACAGTAACTTTTTAACATGCTCTTTTTTATTGTATAAAGAGAACCATATAAAAGCAAATAATGCTGCATTTGCAAACTTTGAGGCATAATAATAATTTGTTTCTCCGACACCTGTAAAATGCATTAAAAAATCTAAAAACCAAAATACACCTACAGTTATGCATATCTTGTAGAATGTTGTTTTTTTCACATACCTTCAAAAATTAGGGCATATTTAATTATTACGGTTAAGCTACATTGTAACGTAAGCGGGAGTTATTGCACTGAAAAAAATTATTTCTTCTTTCTGGCTGGTTTATCCCAATAAGCAGATTTACAATTTGGGCATAAGGTAGGATATTCTTTTTTTCTTGGTATCCACTCATGGTTACATCTTTCACATTTATACCCTTTAACTTCTATTTTTATTTCTGCCATGTCTAAATATAAAGATTTATTCTTTATAAAACTTACTTTTCAAAGTAATAACTATATGGTTACTAATTAACTAACGAAACATTTATATAGTTTAACTTACTTATATAATTAGTAATTAGTTAAGTAAACATAAAGGGGCATGAAGCCCCCTAAATTCCAAATCGGCTACCAACCAAAATGAAATCCAAAGAGATAATTCAGCAGAAGTATAAAAATGTAATCTGTCCTAAATGTAATTCTAACCAAACTAAAAAAGATGGTAAAAGAAAAACACAGAACAGAGGAAAGATACAAAGATACAGATGTAAGGAATGTGATTTTAGGTTTGTTATTGATGACGGCTTTTATCGAATGAGAAATAACGAGAATAAAGTTACTGCTGGAATTGATTTATATTACAAAGGTGTTTCATTAAGAAAAGTACAAGAACATTTTCAAGCTTTTTACCCTCACAATTCAAGTCATATGTCAGTTTATAGATGGATTGTTAAATATGCTGAAATGGTTGGCAACTTGGTTGATAACATTCCAATTAAATGCGGAAAAGAAATGCAAAGCGATGAAATGGAATATCACAGAAGAAAAAGTAAATATCAAAAAGGTAAAGAGCAGAATTGGTTTGTTGATACTTTTGATGTAGAAACTAAATTTATGGTAACAGGTGAATATATGAGAAGTAGAACCAATGAGAATTTAATTAAAGTTATGAAGAGAGCAAAATTCAAGACAGGAGAACAGGTTGAGATTGTTACAACAGATGGATTAAGAGGTTATCCAAGAGTGCTAAGGAAAACTTTCAGTCTGCAATCTCCTTATCATGCTTCTTCTAGAACCAAGAGCAAGATTATCCATAATGTTGTAATAGCAGATGAGAGAGGGTTCAATTACCCAATTGAAAGATTACATAATACAATCAGAGAAAGAACAAAAGTCATGAGAGGATTTCATGGTTGTTTAGAATCTGCTCGTGCAATAATGAAAGGATTAGAGATAAATTATAATTTTAACAGGAAGCATATGGCTTTAGGTAATAAAACTCCATCGCAAATAGCCATTCCAAAATTGGAATTGGGAATTAACAAGTGGTTGGATTTGATTAAAATGAGCAAGGTTTAAATCTTAAAAATTCATCTCTGGTAGATATGTAAATTTATATTCTTGAGTATATTGCATGAATTCATAATCTCTTATAATATCTCCAAACTTTCATTAGATTTGACCTGGAATTCTGTTTCTAAATCCGCACCGCCTACTAATTCAGTCATATGGGCTGTGTTAGGATGTAAGTGAATATAATTAATAATGTTTTTTTTCTTTTCTTGAGTAAGATTCTGTAAGGTTAAATGAAGTTTGAAATAAGTATACCCTAATTTATGAACATTAATAAAAGGTTTAAACCCTATAATGATGTCCTTTTGAATAAGTTTTTTTAATCTATAGCGTACAACCATTTCTGTAGAGTCTATCTTTTCGGCTATATCAATTGTTTTCATTCTTGCATTTTTTAATATTGTTTTAAGAATATTATAGTCTATTTCATCAATTATTTCTGTTTTGTAATCGTTTTTAGAATCAAATCCCATTAAAATTGGTTTAGATGTTTTCTTTTTTTTATTTATAAAATAACTTTTATGATAAGTCCATTCCCTTGTTACGATGGCAACGTTATATCTTTCAATGAAAAAGCTATACTTAAGCAGAAAGTCATTGATTATATCCCTATACTCATAAACATTTTTGGCAAAAATCCCAGTGTTTAGATCCCATACACCTTCAACCTTTGAAATCCAACTTGCTCTTTCTTTTAAATATTCAATTATCTCCTTTTCTTTTTCTAATGTTAAATTTTGAAATTTAAAAAAAGTTCTATACCAATCATATCCTAATTTCATAGAGTTAATAACAACCATAAAATAATTAATATAACCCTTCTCGACTAACTTATTAATCCTGTATCTAACCGAATCTCTGCTTAATCCTACTTTCTTAGCTATTTTTGAATCGGATTGCCGACAGTTTAAATCTAGTTCATAAAGAATTTTTTTGTCCTTTAAATCTAAATTTTCTATCATATACATAAAAAGGATATTATCATTTATAAATTTATCTTTTTTGTGTAAAATCTTAAAGCAAGTTTTATATAAATGTTAATATACACTTATGTATCTATGGAGTAGTAAAAATGATAGAGGGACCATATCATAAGAGAAATAATGAAGATGTAATAAGAATGGCAAGAACTTTTGATGAATATCATACTTGCTTCAGAAATTTCGTTAGTAAGAACCCCGAGCGTATCAGAGCATCTCTTGATAGAGGGACCCTTGCTTATCCTTTGGAAATGTACAGAGATAGAGAATTGGATATGCTTGGCTCAAAAAGAAGCAGCAGGTCATTTTCATACGGTCCAGAAGAAGGAGATATTAAAGTTAGAGAAAAGATTGCAGAAGTAGAGAATATTAAACATAGAACAAATTATTCTGCTGATAACGTTGCAATTATACCTGGAGCATGGGGGGGATTAGAATTTGCACTTCAAGAAGTTCTTAATTTTAGAAGAGGCAAATCTGAAGGCAGGGTTGCTGTTATTGGACCAACACTATATCAGATGTTCTACACACCAATTGAGCATTTTGGAATGGATATTGAAGCTTATGATTTTACTAAATTAGATGATGCTCATAGACCAGAATCAATAGATGAACTTGCTGAAGTTTTTGATAGTAATCCAAGAGCTATTGTTGTTACAAATTCAAATAATCCTGATGGTACTTATTTTAATTCTAATATTTTAAAAGAAGTTATAGAAAAAGCGGGAGAAAAAGGAATTTATGTTTTACTTGATGAGATTCAGAACTGTTTTCCCTCAGATGGAAATGGTTTGAATTATGGTCCATGGATACAAGTTCCGAATGTGATAAGATTGGATAGTCCTTCAAAAAGATATGCTTTATCGGATTGCAGAGTTGGATGGATGATTGGTAAACCAGAAATTTTATTTGGGCATACTAATGGAGAGGTTCATGTAAACAGAATTGAGGGTGCTGTTGGTCGTATGAGTGGGATTATGGGCAATGCCCCTAGAGTAGCAAATAATCTTCTAATTCATCTTTTAAAGAATGAATTAAATTGTCTTTCTAATGGAAAACAACCTTTTGCAGAATATTCTGAGCAATTAAGAGCAAAAAGAGATTTTGTTATCAGCCAATTGGAAACAATGCCAAGAGTTGAAGCAATCCATGTTCCAGAGTCTTGTGTTAATGTAACTACAAGAATTGATAGCCATAAAACTGACTTAGAGTTATCTCAGGATTTAATGCAAGGGGGATTGTTGCTTATGCCCGCTTCAGGTTATGGATATAATCCAGAAGATTCTACTTTAAGAATTACTTTTGCAGAAAGAGAGCAAAGACTAAGGGAGGGAATGGATATTCTAAAAAAATATTTATCTGAATAAAATGACAAAAACTATTCACTTAAAATTAATAGAAACTCCAACAGCTCATCTGAGAATGGATGGAGAAATGTTAGGAACAGATAGATTAAGAGTTCCAATTACAACCCAACCAGTTCTTCTTCCTTCTTTAGTTAATGGTTTAGAAGAAAGAGGCTATAATGTTGATGCTGAGATAATTAATATGAAATTGGGAGAACGCCACGAAAGATCTAAAGGTTCTATAGATTTACAAGGATTAGATATTGAAAACCTTGTGCTTGGTGCTCCATTTGATAGCATGGATTATTCATTAAGAGAAGCAGATGTTATTGGATTAACTTCTAATTTTACTTATTCATCCAGAGTTGTCAGAGATTTCATTGAATATGCAAAACGAATAAATCCAAATTTAAAAATTTTAGTAGGTGGTGCTGATGCTTCTGCAAGACAGGAATATTACCTTGATGCGGGAGCAGATGTCGTTATACGTGGAGAAGGAGAACTAAATGGACCATCTGCAATTGATGCTCTTGTTAGAGGAGAGGAATTAGAAGGTGTTGAAAGAATAGCATTTAAGAAAAATGGTCAGGTTGTTAGAACTCAACAAAGTCTTAAAGGTAATCAAGTAGACATGAATAGTTTACCTTTACCCTCTTTAGATGGAATTGATTTACAGGAATACACAGATACAGGAGAAGGTCCTCTCGTTGATGGGGCAAGTTCTCCCATATTTGCTTTTGAAACATCAAGAGGATGTAAGCAGGCTTGTCATTTTTGTACTACCCCTTTCTTGAAACCTGGTTTTAGGGCTATGAGCCTCGAAAGAATTGCAGAATACTTTGAACATATCAAAAAATCAGGAGTTAGGACTATGCTTTCTTATGAAGATAACCCTTTATCAAGAATGCAAGCTGGAAAAGGTTATCAAAGAGATATTGAAGGGAGGGAAGAAGTATTAAAATATGCTGAACTAATTGGAAATACCGGGTTAGCATTTGAATGGGCAAACGGTCTAGAAATTGGGAAGTTAGCTAATGAACATGGAGAACCAGATACAGAATTAATTAATGCTTTGTTCCAGCATAGAAGAAATCCAGATGGAACATTCAGCGGGACTTATAGATGTTATGTTCCTTTAGAAGCTTTATCTGATGAAGGAATTTCTAGTTTAAGGAAATTAAGAACTTTTGATGTTGAAAAAAGAATCTTAGAGGCTATTGCTGATACAAAAGTTCCTATGTTAAATTTAGGGGTTATTGTTGGAATGGCTGATGAAAGTATGGATGGGTTAAATAAAACAAAAGAAAGATGTTATGAATTAAAAAGAGTAGTTAAGGGAATTTCTCCTGATACCAAAGTATATTATAATTTTTTCACATATACACCATTACCAGGAACACCAGATATTAAGAGAGATCAAAATAGACTTATTGGAAATATTGATTCTCAACCAGAGTTATGGAATTTTTATCTTGGCACAATTGATGGAGATAATATCTCTGCAAGAGAGATGACTCTTTTAAGAAGAGAAATCTCCAAGGAAGTAAATGAAGGAGCACCTGCGATGCAGGTTTATAACTAATATGGAATTAAAAAATAAAGTTGCTCTGGTAACAGGATCAACAAGAGGGATAGGCAAGGCAATTGTTGAGTTATTATGTAAAAATGGAGCTATAGTTTATATTAATTCTTTTAAGTCCAAAGAAGAAGGAGAAAAATTACAGAGAGAGTTAGCATTAAGAGGATTTAAAGCTTATTACATTAATGCGAATATCTCTTCTGAAGTGGATGTTAAAAGAATATTTGATATCATCAAAAAAGAATATGGAAAATTAGATATTTTAGTTAATAATGCTGGTTTTTATTCTAATAACAAAGATTATGAAACTTATGAATCATTCCATAAAGTTAATGGTTGGGGTGTTTATCTTTGCACGATTGAAGCGGAAAAACTAATAGAAAAAGGTAAGATAATTAACATATCTTCTATCTATGGAATTAAACCCAATCCAGATTCAATATTAGCAAGTGGGGTTAAGGCAGAAGTTGAAAACTATACTAAATTATTTGCTAATAAATTTAAAGGCAGAATTGAAGTAAATTCTGTTGCTCCAGGATATACAAATACCAAAATAGTTAATGATAATTTCTCAGAGGGTGTATTAATAGAATTATTAAGAAATACATCACAGAAAAGATTAGTTAAACCGGAAGAAATAGCTGATGCGGTTATTTTTCTTATAGAGAATGATAGTATCACTGGACAGACGATTGTTGTGGATAATGGAATTCTTATATCCTAAAAACTCCCTTTAACGTTACAATATACGGTTAAGCAAAAGATTATTATATGGATTTTAAAGTGTAATTGATTATGGAACTTTTGAGAGTTGGAAACTGCAAAGAAGAAATAGGGAAGGCTACTAAAGGCAGTTTAGTTGTGGAGTTGGATAAGATCAATTTGGAGATTCCAGTGTTTATAATTTCTGGAAAAGAAGATGGACCAACTGCTTTTATTTCTGCAGGAATGCATGGGGATGAACTTAATGGGATAAAAGTTGTTAAGACTATAAAGGACATGATAAATCCCAGCTCTCTGAGTGGCAGATTGATAATCATTCCTGTAATTAATCCTTTGGGATTCAAAGAATGTTTAAGGAATGTTCCTTTGGATAACCAGGACCTTAACAGGCAGTTTGGAGTGAAACAGCCGAAGACACCTTCTGAAAAAATAGCTAGGGTATTTCTTGATGAAGTTGTTAAAAAATGCGATTTTGGAATAGACTGTCATGATTCTAATGCTGAGAATATTCTTTTGCCTCATCCAAGGATATTATGTAATAATGAAGCTCCGGAGGTTACTAAGCTTAGCAGAGTTTTTGGAACAGATTTAATATTGGAGAGAAAGGGAAAAAGCGGAATGCTTGCTATTGAGGCTTACAGAAAACTGAAAGTGCCTATACTAACTATTGAAATTGGAGGTGGGGTAAGGATATGGGATGAATTTGTTAATGATGGTGTTAAGGGAATAATGAACATTTTAGTATACAAAAAAATGATTAATGGTATGATTGATGTACCA
>JAGVZJ010000025.1 GCA_018302725.1 Candidatus Woesearchaeota archaeon
AATAGCATTAATCTCATAACCGGAGTAAACTACAGTAGAACTGATTTTAGTAAAATAGCCTGAATTTTTTTTTAATAGTTCTAAATCCGAACTAACAGACTCCTTCATACAGGAAGCAACAAAACTCTTTAAAGGTTCTAAGCTAGATGAATCTAAAACTCCCGGTCTTGTAAAGTTTTGAATTCTGTCTCCATAAAAAAAAGCAATTCCAACAATAACGGCTATGATTATTATACCCAGAATTATAAAAACAGTAACTTGCGCCCTCTTTTGCATAATACTATCTTTATAGATTTATATTTAAATATTCTCTTTTAATCGTTCTTAACTCTTGGTGCAAGAATGAATTGTAGGCTCATTTTATCTCTTATTCTGTATTCAATCTTTAATGGGTAATCATTACCAATATACAAATAAGCATTATCTGCTAGTTTAGCACCTTTCATAATCTTTCTTAGATACTCTATTGAATATTTTGAGGATATCTTTTCCCCCTCCAACTTTATGTTTATATCATCGCTTGCAGGGAGATTAATTTTTGCATTGCTCATATTCCCAGAAGCCTGTACAGAAAAATTAGCCTCTTCCAGCCCTAACAACACAGCATCAGACACAACTCCCTCCCATGTCTTCAATTGCCTCATCCAACAAGCTAGAAGGAAGTTCAATGCTCCCAGAAAATTTTAAGTCCGGCTCTTTGTGTCCTTGGCCCCCTAAATCAAGCAGAGCAAGATTAAATGTTCTTTTTGAATCACCGGAAAGTTCTATCTTTAGCTTGTTTTTGTTTAACTCAAGGGTTAAGACATCAGAGGATTTTGCTCTTCTCAGTATCTGTTTTAAATTGTCCAGGTTAACAGAGATCTCCAGGGGTTCATCAACAGAGTATTCTACAAAAGCAGAACTCAGCAAATTAAACTTAACCATTGCAACGTTAGCAGGGTCCATCGCAACAAGCTCAATCCTATCACTGCCAATCTTAAAGGTTACCTCATTCACTAACTCAGAAATGATATTTATAGGGTCTCTCAAAAATCTGCCCTCAGCCAAAGTTAGTTTCATATCCCTTTAAAAAAATAGTAGCCTTAAATTGTTTTTGGTAATAATATATAGTTATTGTAGTAAAGACTTTACCTTCATGTACTTCTCAGGATCTACTTCTGAAAGGTCCTGGATTATATGCCCCTGTATCTCAAACCCATCATCATAAGGGATAAGAACTCCGAAAATCCTTACGAATTTGTTCATTTCAAGTTCAGTCTTAATTTCCACAGGAACATTTCCAGTAGTATCATCTATCACTATCTTCCCATCATCTTTAGAAACTATAATCCCTGAAACTGCTATCTTTATGTCCTCTTTTTTAATATCCTTCACAAACTTCTCTTTGTATGCAGGTATTAAAGGATTCAATCGTATTGCCTCCATTGGTGTCTGCACTTTTGGCATCTAAAAAATCTGGTTTCAGCTTCATCAGATGATCTTGTTTGTGCAGTCCAATAAAATGCTTTTCCATGATTGCACCTTGGACATCCTGCTTCTGTTAAAGGCAGAGTTTCAATAGTTTTATCCACAACCTCCAACTTAACTTCAGTAGCTATTCTTTCTTTAACACTGAGAGTTTTCTTCTGCCTCGGCTTATAACCGCAGGAAGCACACATTACTTTTTTTGGATCTTCTTTATTTGGTACTAACAACCCTTTGCATTTAAGACAAAACAACATTTTCTACTCCTCCAACAATTTCTGAGGCCCAAACCTTAACCCATCCTAAAAAAGGGACTCTAAATAAAGCTTTCCCTATCACCCTTTCTTTTGAAATATCGACTTCTCCAAGAGTTTTGGATGAATCACTATTCGCATCCCCTTTTGTCTGATATTTTCCATCCTTCTTTTCAACCACCCTATGGATTATAGGATTATTAGAATTTGCACTAAACACTACAACTTCTCCAATTTCAAATTTATCTTTCCCTCTCAAAAAGATGATATCCCCCTTTTTAAATCCATTTTTCATATCATATTGCATAAACTCTTCTTTCATAATTCCCCTCTCTTCATACCAGCTTCCTTGCCTTTCCCACCAGTCATCAAAATTCCCCCTGTGATCCATACTTTCAGAGACAACAGCTACAACAGGATGGCTTGTGTCTAATACTAGCCCTAGTCCTGGAAATATAAGAAATTTGACTATCAAAAAAGCCAGGATGACATTAACAACCCAAGAGATTAATGAATCATCTTCCCATATAAAATTCCAGACTCTCTTAACTTTCATTACCTTTCCAATCCTTAAATCCATTAAATAAAAAGGTTTCTAAAACCCACTAATACTACCAATAAGTAATAAAAATAGGAAGATTTATAAAGGTCAGAGTCTGGATTAAACTAAGGAAATTTAACATGAAAAAAAGACAAGTATTAACAGCACTAGCAGCCATACTGGCATTAGGTACTGCTGCTAAAGCATCAGCTAATGAACCAGATTATGTTAGTTCTGCAGTAGACACAGTTTATGTTACAGCAGATTCTTTAAGTTCACAAACAGCCATTAATCCTGGAAGAGATTCTCCTAGTGGTATACAAGGTATGGCTGGGGAATATCTAGTTCAAACCACAGCTCCACAAGTTAATACAGGAGGACATAGACCCAAACAGGTCACATTATCTTTTGGGTTCAACAATTCCGAACTGGGCGTAGAAGGCATTTTTTAGAAGAATTAGCTCTCAGATTAAGACCCCATACATGGATGACAGCCTCTATTTCAGGAAATAAAGTGCCTGAAGAATACGGGCATTATCATGGTTCAAGTAAGGTCATTAAAACAGGTCTAGAAGTTAGAAGTAATCCTCTTAACATAGAAGGTCTTCCACCAGTAGAAGCTATTGTCGGAGGGGGATTAGATCTTACAAATTCTCCCGTAAGAGATTTAGACAAAGGATTTGGAACTTATGGGTATGCAGGATTTGGAATAAGTTTAGACGATTTTCTGGAAGACCCAACCATCCCATCATGGTTCCCGACAGGTTTCAAGACTGTTTATGGAAACTCTTCTTCAAGAGGTAGAGAATGCTCTTCAACCATCCAGTTCACCATTTCAAGAAAAAGATAAAAAAGCTTTATTTATCAATCCCATCTTCCAGTTCTTTGCTTTTAAATTTTCAAATATTTGGGCTTTACCCAGCCCTCTAGACAAGCATTTTCCAATGTAATCCTTCAGGGTCTCTAAGTTTATTTCATCAGTAGCAGTCTCAATTTGCTGAGGTGTATACCCTTCTGATTTTAACGCTCTAAAAATATCTTCCTTGCTTCTGCGCTCTCTCAACATTTCTTTAATCTTATTTTTTAATTCAGAAACATTAACCATTGATTTCTGGGTTTCTAAAGGTTTCGTTGGTTTATAAATTTCTTCCTCCTCACGTTTATCAGGAGCCTTAATATGCGGTTCTAAGTCTTCACCAAACAAATCATCAACATCCCTATCCGGGATCTCTTCCTTAATTGCTTCCTTATGTTTCTCTTCTAATTTTGAACCAGGCAAATTTAAACTTTTATCAACCTTAGGAGCTTGAGGAACTTCAGCTTCTCCTAGTCTCTTTTTTTTATTAGACATCTTTTTCATGAATATGAATGCAAACCCGATAACAAGAATAGCAACAGTTCCAATAACAATCAATCCGGCAGTTGAAGTGATACTTCCTACTGACAAGGCACCAGTAATAGCAATATCATTCCCTGTTTTCTGTTGTTCAGAAGTTTCCGGCTGACCCAGAAAGAAGAACACTAAAAACAGCAATCCAAATGCCGCTAGCACATAGAAAGAAACAGGCGCCTCTTTATTTTCCATTTATTAAGCTACAGAAAGGTAATTTATATAAGTTTTGATTATGTTTAATCCAATATTACACAACTACATTATTACAATGAAGAATTAACGCTTTTCTTTAGCTCTGATATAGTTTTCCTCAACTCTCCAGCTGCTTTTAAAACAGCTTTTTTAGCATCAGATTTTTTTGTTTCTACAAGCATCACTGGGTTGCTAACTAACGGGTGGTCTATGCTATACGCTGCAATGTCTACATCGCTATCACTCCATAACTCTTTTCTAAGGAAATTGCAAAGTGTATGATCCTCTCCTTTTATAGTAAACTCCACCTTATCCTTCTCGTCTTTTAAAAATCCAATTTCCATAAGATGTAACTAAAATATAAGGCTTTTAAATCTATTGTTTTTTACCGCCTTTCCAAACTAAACAACAGTTATATACTTCTCAACTACTACCTCTGTATGAGCAAATCAGTCCTTATTGTGGGAGAAGAAGAGGAACTGCCAGATAACTTTCTTTCTATGCTGTCTAAAAATGGATACTCTACCCAAACCGTAAGAACTATGCAAGAGGCAAGAAGCGCCATAATTGGGTATAGTCCACTTGTTAGAACAACTCTCAAGCTAGGGGAGCAATGGGTTCCTTTAAGGCAGATAG
Source organism: Candidatus Woesearchaeota archaeon (assembly GCA_018302725.1). GTDB lineage: Archaea > Nanobdellota > Nanobdellia > SCGC-AAA011-G17 > GW2011-AR20 > JAGVZJ01. The sequence goes on from JAGVZJ010000025.1 coordinate 4,481, forward strand.
TTGATGAGACTAGTCAAAGAATTTTTTTATAGAGCGGAGAACAAATGGTAGAGATGGTAAGAACAGGAAAAGAGCCAGTTCACAATTACTACACTTTACAGGAGCTGCTTGAACTTTTGTAAAGCACCCAGCATCCTACTTCTATTTTCTCAGTTTTTTTCTTGTGAAACTGATAACTTTTTTTTAGTGGAAAATTAAACTTCAAAACTTTCTTTATTTTAAATTCATAATCCTCTGCTATTTTCTCAACAAAAGAAGAAGTGGACAATTTGTGCATTGAATAAATCTTATTGCTTATCTGAAAGGCTTTAACTAAAAACTCCCGGTCAGCATGCTTATCCTTGGTCCCATATGGAGGGTTTTGAATAACAGTGTCAACTTTTTTATCAAACTCCTTTACATCAGAATTAATAAAGGTGCATGTCCTGCTCTTTAAATTTTCTCTTGCTATGTCTAAAGCATCTTTATCAGATTCAACTGCATAAACTTTTTTCGCATTTAGTTTGACACATCCAAGGCTGAATATCCCTGTCCCGCATCCAAGGTCAGCAACTGTCTTTCCTTCTATATCTCCTTCAAGGTAAGCATTCCATAATATTTCAGCAGCAATTTCGGAATCTGTGATATATTGCTCTAATCTTATCTTAGGATCATTAAATCCTTTTATTTTAGAAAGAGCTATAGCAAGTCTAGATTTAGTTATCATCCTTCATCCTTAGCAAATCCCCGATTGTAACATCTTTGTCCTTAAAATCTATCTTTTTATTCTCACCAAGATTTACCGCCTCTTTTGAGATAATGTCTATCCCAAGGAATATCTCAAGTTTTCTTGCAAGCTTTATGGTAGGCTTTAATTTTCCAGACTCTATGCCATGGATTGTAGAAACTTTCTCAGCCAGATTTTTTGCTAACTCATCCTGGGTTAATTTTTTCCTTTCTCTCCCCTTCCTCACCTTGTTATGGAAACCATCCTCAATAAATTCTATTTCCTCTATTGCTATGTGGTGGGCAATATTCTTTCTATTTTCTGTAGCTGGTCCAACAACATTTCCGAATTTAGCGCATTCATCACAAACAGAAACAAGAGCCCCCTCTATTGCAGAATTAACCAGCCTTTCCTTAGAGGATCCACATATACTACATGTTGGCATTTTTCTCTAACAACTTTAAAATTTCCTCCTCACTTATATATCCTTCTATTCTTTCTTCATAGTTGATAATAATGGTCGGTTCGTAAGTAATATTATAAAATAATTTCAAAGAGTTTATGGCAGGTTCATCAAACCCCCCGTCTATTGAAAAAATAACAACATTTTCCTGTTTCTCCACAACAGAATCAAGTGCATATCCCTGATTTAGCGACTCTTGGCTGTCCGTTACATCATAAAAGAAAAGTATCACATCCCCACCCCCAGAATCACAGGTCTGAAGGATTTGCTTCCTTAAGGTATATGCTCTTAATTCAAGCAAAAAGTACTTCCTCTTAAGTTGGTTATAAACATCAAGGTTACTAATGCTTCTTGCATCATACTTGCTGATAATCTCTCCTACCTCTCTTAAATCTTCCCCAAGACCCTGCATTCTACTATTAAGCAAAGGGCAATCCCACACATTAAATGTTGTGAGGAACTCCTTTTCTGTAACAAAACTGTCTGTGTCAAGTTGTGTAACCAAAATCATTTCCTCACTATCTGCAATTCTTGTCTCATCAATTATAGAGCCAAGATAAAACCCCAGAATGAATATAAACAAGGCTATCAAAAAAGACGTTACTAGCATATCCTTTCTAAAAACCCTTACCATTTCCTCTTTGCCCCAAATATTTCAAGTAATGCAGCATGCATCCATTGCATACTCCTGAAAAAGGGGTAGACAAAAAGATATAAAAGTGATGGTAGGTAAAATTTCCATTTTTCTCCAACATATCTATGGGCTTGAACATAAAGATAAAATGCAGTCACAAGCACAACTACAAAAGGAAAGATGAAATTCCAGTTTAGTCCTAAAAAAAACTGTCCAGTAGAGCCAGAAGAGATTTCAAACAGCGTACTCCTTGCTAAAAATACTCGTGCTGCCAGGTTAACAGCTTCCTTTACAAAATTTATACCCATTATCACAACAGATACAAATACTGTAATAAGCACAAACACTTCCAGAGGGATTTGGAACAAACCAAGCAACCCAAATTGTTTGTTTAAAATCATCTTTCTGTACATTAAATTATTGTAAATAAACCCTCTAAACCATCTAACTCTTTGCATCCACATCTTTTTTACAGTATTTGGAATTCTAGTGTAAAAAACCCCCTTCTCGCACATTACAACTCTGTATCCTCTAGATCTTAGTCTCATGGCTATCTCAAAATCCTCAGTTAGATTTCCTTCATCAAATCCCCCTACTTTTTTCAATAAGCCAGTCTTAAACAAGCTAAGGGCATTTGTTATGTGCAATGTGTTTACAGTTCCTGTTAGCTTTCTCATAAACGCAGTCATAACATATTCCAGTCTCTGCATCTTTTCTATTAAATTCCCCTGATTCCTTATCATAGTAATAGCAACAACAGCCCCTACATCATCATTTCCTTTTTCATAAAATCTCGCTACTAAGTTTTTCAACAACTCTTTTGAAGCATAAGAATCCGCGTCATAAACCCAGAAAAATTCCCCCCTTGCTTCTTTCAGGGCAGTATTAACCGCTCCAGCCTTTCCTTTATTCTTTTCATGTTCAATCAAACGGACGTTCTTAACCCTGGTCTTGAAAATAAACTCATTAACAACCTCTACAGTATTATCTTTGCTCTTATCATCAACTATAATAATCTCTATCTTATCCCTTGGATAGTCTAAGCCAAGAATGCATTTAATGGTGGAGACTATTGCTTTTTCCTCATTCCAGGTGGGTATGACCACAGTCACCTTTGGAAAAACTTTGACATGGGGATTACTCTTTTTGTACTGGTTTGCAACAGAATTAACAATGACCCAAAACAGAGAAACAAATACCGAAATGAATGCTAGTATCCATACATAAAACGTAAGCGTGGAAATCATAATTCTTGCAAAAAGTTAACCCTCCAGACCTCTACATCATTATTGTTGTAAACTCTTTTAAAATTATTGCCGCTGAACTCCAGCACAAAAAGAAGCCCTTCTTCAGGTTCATTCCACACTAACCCATTTTTCATATTTGGAGTTATAAAAATGTACTTAATATTGTACCTCTCAAGCATTTGCTTAGCCCCTTCAAAATCCCTCAAATAGAACAAAATCTCAGAATCTTTAACTCTCTCTTTTACACCAGGGGCATATGCTGAATTTATATCTAAAACATTTGGCCTTGCAGCTATTGAGTTTATTAAAACCCCATTAGTATAATGTGAAAAAACGACATCTCCAGGATTTGATCTCTCCTTTATGAACTCAAGTCCATTTATCACATCCTCGCTCGGAGGGAGTTGTGGAATTTTTGAAAGAAAACTCAGTCCAGAGAAAATTAAACCAGAAATAAGAAGTATCACAGTAAGATATTTGATTATTCCAGATTCCCATTTGGAGTTGTTTATTTCCAATATTCCCATAGAGATTATTGGTGCCATAAAAACAGTAAGATAAATACCGGCTCTTTGGTTAAATAAAAATAACAAAAACAAAACAATTAATGAAAGGTAAACCTCCTTGTGCGCATATTTGTTCTTCCATAAGTATCTTAATCCGAAAAATAAAATCAGTATTGAGAAAATGCTTATGCCAAAATTACCCCCAAATTCCGAGGTTATTCTCAACAATATCCCCCTATCCTCAACAGATCCAAAAAATAACCCGCTGCTTAGCTGACTGAAATATGCAAGGCCGGTAAGCAACAAAATACCGATAATAAGAAGCTTTACATTTTTTATCTTTTTCAATCCATACAGAATCATAAAAATCAAGGAAAAGATAACGTGAACATACCCGAAGAAGGGGATTAGCAGGAATATTAAGACAGACGCATTTCTATAAACTGGTTTATTCTTAAGAAATAAATAAATCGCAAGAGCATTTAGGAAAAAAGGAATAGTGAAAGAACTAAACACTGAAAAATTATAAATAAATGGTGGGCTAAACACCAAAAATGTATTAGCAATCAAGATTAATTTATCATTAAATCCAAAGCTTTTCAAGATTGAGAATAACATCAAAACTACTAAAACTCCAGCCAGTAATGGCAAAAAATTAAGTGCAATGTTTTCCGGAACAATTTTTTCTATATAATACAAGGTGATAGGTGTGCCAATCGGATAAAAAAATGGTCTTGAAGTGAAGCTTAATGGATCAATATCAGGAAGTTTATCCTTCTCAATCATTTCTGCTAATCTCTGATTGAAGTAGGGGTCTGAACCATCTAGCCCATCAATTCCTCTAAGGGAGATAGGTGTTCCTAACACAATGATTGCGAGGAGTACCACTGCAATCTTCTCAACAGACAACTTTGTAGATTGTTTCTCTTTCATGTTTAAAACAAGACAAGTCTCCCACATACAATATCCTATCTATGCCATAAGTTTGTTTGGTATTTTCAGAAATCAGGATGTACTTTATGTTGTGCCTCTTCATGATCTCAAGAGCTTTGGACTCTGAGAATGTTTTATACACAACTTCAGCATCTCCTAATCTCTGTATCGGGCTCGGAGCCAGCAAAAAATTTGTATCGACAAAGTTTTTTTTACCTGTGAAATAGCTTACAATATTTCCTTCATCAAAAGAGGATAGAACCACAGCATTGTTCTCCTCAGCTTCAGCAATGAATTTTAAATCATCAACATTGTATTTTCCTTCCAATTCATTCTCATAGTAGTAAATCGAAGGAACAACACCTAAAACAGCGATTACAACAATAAACACTGCAACAAAAGGGGAGTAATATCTGGACAATTTTGTAATTGAAAAATAATTTAACAACCTCCTTATACTAAAAGATGTCATTAAAGTAAGGAAAACACCCAAAAACAAAATCCCGCTGCTAATGTCAATCATTTTCAGTAACAAAAGAAGGAATGTAGCAAGAATTGGGCTAATTAATAACAAAACATCTTTCTTCCTTCTCCCATGCAGGCCATAATAAACACCAAATATCCCAAAAACAAGTGGAATCACCCCCACGATTAGCAGAGAGCTGGATAAGCTAAAATTTGAGAAGTAATAATCAAATGCCAGGTCCGGAATGTTTTGTCTTACTATAGAAGTCCCGTATTGCAGGAACACCCTTCTGAAAAGGATCATACTCACCAGCAGCATAGAAAAAAATGAAAAGGTAATAGCCTCTTTCCTTATTCCGGATAAACTCATAGATTCTGAAACCATGAGAACAATGTAAAATAACAGGGAAATAATAAACACAAAAGCAGAAGGGTGTATCCAGGGCATTACAAAAGACATTACAATAAAGAATATCAAAAATCTTGTATCATTTATCCTCAACAGAGAGTAAAACATCAAAAGCATTAAAGGAAGGACAAAAGAATACACAGAAATTTGGTTGACAGTAGAACTAAATACTATTGGGATGAATGAAGATATAAATGCTGTTATGACTGATGAATTTTTATCTTTCGTCAGCTCAAGAGAGATCAAGTACACAATTATTGGGAGTGCAGAGATGAATACTTCTGGCAATAGTTTTAGGGAAAAAGGAATAAAAGAAAGTAGGGCCATGACACCATGGAATAACTGTGGCCTGATTATGTCCCTCCCGCCATAACTTAAGGGGTCATATGTAACCAGGCTTTTCTTTTCCTTAATCATTTCAATAAGCCTCAAGTTAGAGTAGGCATCATCATCCGCAAAATAATCAGACTGGAAAGCTATAACCAACCTTAGAATAAAACTAAACAAAACAATCAACAACAGCAAAATAGTTTGCTTTTTCATTTTTCTGTGGGCTCGGTTCCCTCAATCTCACTAAAATTCTGTCGTAGTTTATCTTCAACAATATCAAAGTAATCGTAAAATTTAGCGGTAAGTTTTAACAACCTTGTCCTTCCCCTCTTCTCAGAGGTCAGAAACTCTAGTTCTTTTAGCTTCTTAATCTGGTCATAAGCACCATTTCCTCTCATTTTGATGATATCAGACTGCAAAGCAGGTTTCTTATAAGCAATTAAGGCCAAAGTTTCTTGGGTTGGTCTGTCCAACTCTGAGTCGTTCAATAATTTGGTAGTTAAGTATAAGTAGTCTTTCTTTATGTTCAAGGAAGCGACATTATCATCTACAGTGAGTTTAAGAGCAGTTTCTCTTTCTGAATACTCTTTTGCAAGCTCGTTTAAAGCCTCCTTTAGAGCACCTACAGATCCAAGGTTGCACAAAGAAGCGAGTTCCTCAAAGGTTATGGCTCTCCCAACTGTAAATAATACCGCTTCTATCCTGTTCTTAATATCTTGCATCAATTATTAAAGGTTGTACTTGATTTTTAAATTTTTGGATATTAATTGGTTATAGCAAATCTTAACAAAGCAACTATCCCTGTAATTTCTTTAATCTGCTTTCCTTCATTTGTATCTGTAGAAATAAACTCAATTTCAGCGCCAGTTGCATCAGCTTTTTTCTCTAGCTCTTCAACAATGCTTTCATCCACTTCTTCAGAAATCAATAAGGTTTCAACAGCGCCATATTCAAGAGCCTTTTCTACTTCTACCTGCCCATAAGCAACCATCTCAGGATGCTTCGCAAGCGTTTCCAGTACCTTGTTAACGATATTCTTTTCCCTTGTAATCAATTCCTGTGCCAGTAAATCAGAAGACTTATCAACCAGTTCATTTAATCCGAATTCTCCGGTGTAACTCAAGTCCTTTATCCCAATCACTTTTCTCTTTAATTCATTATTCAGATAATCTCCATCTAGAAATGTTTCCTTAGTTGGTCCAGGACCTCCGACAATAACCCCCTTTATTTCTTTTTTGCCGAGAAACTCTTTATTGGCAGCTTCCCCGATTCTTTTGTAAAAATCTTTAGCAGCTCCTTCTCTTAGCCTGGCAAATCTTGCTTGGGAATTATGGACTAAAATCTTATTTGCAAAAAAGTTACCCTTGCTGACTTCTATATCCACCATAGTAGCTTCTTTATCCAGTACTTTTATTGATTTTATAGCTACTTCTTTCCACCTGGAATCCACTAGCTTATCTTCTTTGGTCAGTTCAAAAGCAGCTTTTGTACTTCCATCCCCCAAAAACAATAAATGATCCGCACTGCACTGCACTTCTTCATCTTTGGTTTTAATAACATAAACATTTTCTTTTGTGGTTTTCCAGACTTTTTTGACTGAAGAAACAGCATTTTTATTTTTTTCAAAGTCATAAGACATGACTTCATCATCTTCTTCTAGCTCTTCTATGTGTACAGACTGTCCATCAGAAAGATCCACAGAGGTGCCTGGCATTAAGCACTGTCCTCCAGATTTTATTTTTCCTGGAACTCCGGATGTTAAGTGCATTAATTCAATTATAGATGTTCCTTTTAGCAGACCAATAGTTCCATCTCTATTGTCCAAAACAACTAATCCGTATATCTCCTTGCTTTCAAGCATTTCTTTTAAGATATCAAGAACAAAATTTTGGTCACACCTATACAGCCTTGTTTGGATTGGAGAGGGGGGTTCAATGCTCCACACTTTTATATCCACCTTACTTTCATTTATAGATGCATTGCCTGAAAAAGCAGCCAACCCATTTTCAGGAGTTCTTTTATACAGCCTCAAATGTCTTATCATTTTTTCCAGGGAATCAATAACCCTCTGCCTGTTATTCTTATCTTTTATATTCGTAGCAGTTCCCTGCTCTTGCTCTAAGTGCTGTATTATCTTGATTAAATCATAGCCTTGAGGCACATAAACAGAGACAAGCTCAGTATGCCTGCCTTTTATTGCTTCTAGCTCTTTAATGAACTTTTTTAATTTCTGTACTTTTCTTTTATCCATCTGTCAGACCAAATTTGATATCTTTTAAATTATTTTTGATTCTAAGAGGAGATATTTAATTTGCCAAACTTTATCTCTCTTGGTTTGTGAGTAGCTTCAATATCCTTAAGTATAGGTTTAAATTTTTTGTTTATTGTCAGCCTGTCTATCCCATCCTTCAGGGATACCCCTTTATCTTTCTTATGTTTCCAAACTTTGCTATTCAATTGGAGAATATCTTTAGTGCTAAAAGAAATCTTTTTTATTTTATCAGCTTTAGGAAACTCTTCAAAATGTATATCTTTTTTCTTTAAATCATTATAAATTTTATAAGTAATAAACGGGGTGATCGGTGAGAGTAATTTCAAAATTCTATCCAAACAGTAATGGAGGGTAAACAAAGCAGAATTCTGTTGTTGTTTTGTAAACTTTTTATCTTGATTGTACGCTCTTGATTTAACTAGCTCTAAATAGTGGGAGGCAAAAGTTTCCCATATGAAGTTCCTTAGCTTTACCGCAGGATTATGGAAATCATATTGTTCATACCTCCTTTTTGAGAACTTAACCATCTCATTAATTTCGTTTATAATCCACAAGTCCAGTGTTTCCAACCTGGCAGGTTTCTTTGATTCTGGGAACATTGATATAAATCTTGCAATATTCCACAGTTTATTGATAGTCTTTCCTGCTCCTTCTATCCTCTCAAAAGAGAACCTAAAGTCTGTTTTTTCTAGATTCCCTTCAACAGTAGCCCAAAGTCTAAAAGGCTCAGCACCAAACCTATCTAAAACCTCTCTAGGGTCAACAACATTCCCTTTACTTTTAGACATTTTATGCCCATTATTGTCTACAATATGGTAATTTATCCAGACATTTTCAAAGATCGGCTTGCCAGTTAGCAAATAGCTCTTTAGTAATGTATAATACAGCCAGGTTCTTACTATTTCTTTTCCCTGAGGTCTTAGGCTGCATGGAGTGGCTTTCTTGAAAAACTTATCATCTTTTCCATACTTCAAGATATAGAGTGGAGATGAAGAAGAATCAAACCATGTGTCAAAAACTCTTGTTTCCCCAACAAATTCTTTTGAATCACACATTGGGCATTTTTTTATCAGAGGCTCTTCTTTCCAAGGTTGGTAATACCTCCCCTTTTTCGGAACTATGGTCTCATTACAGTATTTGCAATACCATAATGGAATTTCAGTAGCATAATATCTCCTCCTGGATATTGGCCAGTCTATGGTAACAGAATCAATCCAGTCCAACAGTATATTCTTTGAATTAGGGCTATAAAACTTAATTTTATTTGCAATCTCTTTCATCTTTTCTTTTTGATCAGTTTGTTTTAGGTAAAACTCACTCATTGAAATAAACTCTATCTCTGCACCAGACCTTTCAGACACAGGAGTTCTATGGGTAGTCTTTGTTTGTTTAACCAATAAGCTATTTTTTTTCAGTTCATTAACCATTTTTTCCCTGGCTTCCTTAACCTTTAATCCATTCAAGAATCCAGCATTGCTATTCATCCTTCCATCTTTCTCGATAGTCATGATAGGCTCTATACTCATCTCCCTGAAAAATCTGATGTCTGATAAATCTCCTGCAGAGCACATCATAACTAATCCTGTTCCTTTATTTATTTCAGCTAAAGGATGTGCTTTAATTGGAATTTCTTTTTCATAAACAGGCGTTATTGCAGTTTTTCCAGCTAAATGCTTGTATCTTACATCCTCTGGATTAAATATAACAGCACCGCATGCACAAATCAATTCTGGTCTTGTAGTTCCAATTACTATCTCTTCTTCTGTTTCCTTAACCTTGAATATAACATCATAAAACACTGATGGAAGATTCATATACTCAATTTCAGAATCTGCGATTGTAGTTTGTAGTTTTGTATCCCAGTTGTTAATCCTTGTATCCTCATAGATTAGCCCCTTGTTCCATAGGTCAATGAAAGTACTTTGTGTCAATATCCTGTAATCTTCAGAATCAGTTTCATACACATCCCCCACCTCTTTTCCTTCTTCAAAAGAGTTAAATCCCACTCCAAGTCTTAAAAATGAATCCTTAGTTAAGCTTCCACATTCATCAAGCAGTCTCTTGCAATATTCTATAAATTTCTCTCTTGGTGTTTCTACAAGGTTTATATTAAACTTCTTTTCTGTGGCCACTTCTATGGGCAGACCATTTTTGTCCAATCCAAGAGGAAAAATAACCTCATGTCCGGTCATTCTTTTAAAGCGGGCAAACATATCCATGATTACATAAGTAGTAGCTTGTGCTATGTGTACTGGAGTGTTGATATAAGGCGGAGGGGTGTCTATAGAATAAATTGGTCGTTTTGATTTGGAATTGTACTTATATGATTTATTTTTTTTCCACAATTCATAAATAGGCTTTTCCAATTCTTTTTCCCATTTGTTCTCCTTAATTCTTGGCTTTAACATAGATAACTCCTAAATCCTGCATATTTAAAGATTTTTAATAGTTTTTTTCCCTATTTCAATGCATTTGTTTAGATACTCCATGTAATCCTCTTCAACAATGTTTTTTGCATTTTTCATTACAGTTAAAGGATTTCTGAATTTCAGTTTAGCAACCTTCATAGACTTATATTTTTTATATACAATCAACTTCTTAATTAATCCTGCAAAAGAGTAAGGGTTTTTCAATAAGCCTATTTTTCTTGCATCTCTTACTGCTTCTAAAATTTTATCTTCTCTTTCATAAATTACTTCTTTCAGATAAGAAACCACTTCTTCATCGCTAACAGATTTTATAGCATCTCTAAGCTCTTTTTTTAATTCTGGATATTTTTTTAGCAATAATCTGCCCATAGCAGATTCAATAGCCCCATGCGCAAGATCAATATCAAGGTCTATTTTCCTTGAAAGTTTTGCAGCCTTCTTTAATACATAATGAGGATGCATATATTTATCTACAAGAACATGCGTCTTTATACCTGCACCAACATACCTTGTTTTCTTATTCCTCATTAAGATATTAGCTAGTTTCAGGGATAGGATATGCTTTCTATCTCTAACTATCAATAAGGTAGTATCAGGCAGCACATTTCCCAACAGAAAATCTTTTCTTTTAGAGATATGTTTGGCAATATAGATATGGGTTATAAGTCCAGGCATAATAAATGAATGAATTAGTTGTTTAAAAAATTATCACTTTAGAAATCTTTATAAGAGTGTCTTGAGGTCTTTTTAAATAAGGGACGGTAGCTCAAAAACATTGAGTTATTAGCTCTTGTTTGGCGAAGCCTGGGAGAGCATAAGGACCGATTTATTTCGACCTAATCTCAGACACGGCTGAAGACCGTGGGGTCGGGAGTTCAAATCTCCCCCGTCCCATATTTCGATACTTATTTAAACAATCTAAACTTTTAGTGCATTATGGATTTGGTAAGAGACATCATGACCTATAAGGTTCAGATTTCTAATAAGCAAGAAAGCATATTTAACATCGCAAGAATGATGTATGGAAGAAAGATAGGATCTGTCGTAGTTGTTGAAGGACCAAAACCAATAGGAATAATCACTGAGAGAGATCTTGCTTATAAGGTTGTTGCTAACAACATCCAGCCTAAGGTAGCAACAGCTAAGGACATAATGACCTCCCCATTAATCTCTATAAGACCAGGGGACAATATTTATTATGCTTACAAAATAATGAATGATAAAGGAATAAAAAAATTAACAGTAGTTGATGAAAATGGAAATTTAGTAGGCATCCTAACTCAAACAGACATGATAAATTTCTTCAATAAGCAAAGAAAAGAGTTCATAATAAGTGCAGTGAAGGGCAAACCTACAGGAAGTTATGCTTTAGAAGGCTAGTGAGTAACTAAAATCTTTTCTTCTGAACCCTTGATCAGATTCCAGTCTAATTTTATCAGTTGTTTTATTGCAGGATTCTCTGTATTTAGCTTATACAAATCAGATTTTCCAACTCTTCTTGTTTTTACCACAACATTATTACTCTCTAGTTTATCCCAAAAAGTCTGCAAAGTAGAGTAGCTAACACCCGAATTTTTAGCAATTTCTGTTAAAGGATAATCAAACAATTGGAAGGTTATAAGAAAGTCTATCACTTTTATAATGGGGTTATTTCCAAAAACCTCTACAAAAACAGTTTCATTTTTCATGTAATACAGACATACATACATGCTTATAAATATTTCTATTTATGTTTTTATATTACAATATTAAGAACATTTAAATATTGATCTATCCCTTTAGAAAGTATGATCTCTGATGAAGACAAAATTAAAGCTACTATTCTATATAACCTAAGAAGAAAGAAAATTATAGGTGGGGTTCATACCCATTATGACACTCTAAAAAGAGGGTTTCCTTCTCATCTAGGAAAAGATATAGAAAAGATAGCAAAAAAACTAATTAAAGAAGGACTTATAATAACAAAACCAACATCTTATGGACTGCAGGTTTCATTAAATAAGGAACGGCTAGCAGAAATAGAAGAGATTATCACAAGGATAATTAAAATAAAGTTCTAGAATAAAGAAATAAAAACCTTTAAAAAACCCCCATTTCTCTATTCTCACTATGACAAGAGTTTATAACACGGAAGCAAAAGTTATCGTTGATAAAGCAGCTGAAGAGCTTAAAAAACAGATAAAACAGCCAGAATGGGCAAAATTCGTAAAGACAGGTGTAGCCAAAGACAGACCCCCTGCAGAGCAGGATTGGTGGTACAAAAGAGCTGCTTCCATACTTAGGAGAATCTATATCAGGGGCCCATTAGGAACTAATAAGCTTAGGCAAAAGTACAGTAGCAAAAAGAATAGGGGGTATAAACCAGAAAAAACATACAAAGCTGGAGGAAAGATAATAAGGACAATTCTACAGCAATTAGAAACCGCTCAATTAATCAAGAAAGAAGAAAAGAAGTCTCACAAAGGGAGAATAATCACTCCAAGGGGTAAAAGCTTTTTAGACAAGCTTTCAAAATGAACATCAATGAAGCAAAAAGAAAAAAATTAGAAGAGATTCAGAACAGGTACCAACAAGGGTTCAGTGAAGAGGAAGCCTTAAAAAACCAGATAGGACAGGTAGAAGCAATAGCAAAACAGTTTTTAGACAAGGAAGCCTTGTCCCGGTTTGGCAATATAAAACTTGCCCATCCTGAAAAGGCAATACAGTTTGCTTCAGTTGTTTCAAACATGGCAAGGACAGGAAGGCTAAATCAAAAATTAAATGACAATCAGGTAAAAGAGATTTTAACCCTACTACAGGAAAAGAAGGATTTCAAAATAAAAAGAAAATAAAATGTATTCTAAATCACAACAATCTTTAAATACTTAATTATACACAAATTTATGTAAATATACTTACAAATGAGAAAAAGAATAAACCTATCAATTGAAAAAGAAATATACGAAAAATTCCAAAAGTATTGTAGGGATAATGGAATGATTCCCTCTAGGAAAATAGAACTTTTTATTAAAGAAGAATTAAAAAACATAAAATGAATGTGATGAAGAATTTATGTGTAATTCTCTCAGAGAAAGGAAGAATAAAGTTGAGAGAAATGAGAGAAAAGACATTTGGGTCTCAGTTATCTGCTTCGTGGGAAACAGGGATACCACAAATCAATATATCTAAATGGGAAACAGGAACTTGTAGTCCAAAATTCTTTACTCTGCGTTCATATCTTGGAAAGTTAGGATTAAAGAGAGGATTTCTAGGAAATAAGGAATATATTCTTGGCAGTAAGTACAATGGATTTAAGCTTAAAAAGATAAAATCAAATAGACTAAACCCAGAGATGGCATACGCATTGGGGGTATTGGGGCCAGGAGATGGTTATATTTCTGGAAAGTACCAGTTAGGGCTCAGTGCCATAGATAAAGAATTTGTAGACTACTTTCAGAATTGCCTGGAGAATACATTCGGCTTAAAATGTAAAAGGTACATCAGCGACAAGAGTATCACGAATTATTCCAATAATCCAAAAAGGATGTATGTAGTGAGACTGTGTTCTAAATCTGCTGTTGAGAGTCTTAAAAAATTTAAAGTATCATTCAGAGAATGTGAATGGAGAATACCTAATGTTATATTCAATAGTTCTGACAATTGCAAGTCCATGTACCTAAGAGGAATTTTCGATTCTCAGGGATTTGTCATACCAACTAGTAAATTTATGGGGGTAAAGATTAAAAATAAAGAAGGCATTAAACAAATGCAAAACCTGTTAAGAGAACTGTCTATAGACTCATATATCCTTAAAGATAAAACAGTACTTCAATTATCGGGCCACAAAAATATAGCATTATACGGTTCAATAATAGGGTTCATTATCAAAAGAAAAAAGAAAAGTCTTAAAAAGATTTTGGGCTCTTATTTACAGAAACATCCCACAAGAAAAGAGGTTATAGAAGCATTACCAAAAATGGTTGAATTAAGGAAAACTAATTTGTCCTACAGAAAAATTGCATCTATAACTGGGATAGGAAGAGGTTCTGTCGGGAAAAGGCTTCAGGAATTAGGGTATTAAAATGAGTAGGTATAGAGGACTGGCAAAGAAATTAAGATTAGCAAAAAGATTAGCTCAAACTAAATGGGCTCCATTCTGGACAGTTCCAAAGATATATGGTAAAAATAGGAGAGTCCATCCCGGTAGGCACACAGCTGTAAAACGACATTGGAGAAGAAATAGAACAGACGCATAAAATGGCACTCGAAAGAATTTATACAATCCCATTAAGAAAAGAATTTTCAAGAGCTCCTAATTATAAAAGAACCAAAAGAAGCGTTAGGACTATCCGTGAATTTCTTCAAAAACACATGAAATGCGATAATGTAAAGCTTGGAAAATATCTTAACTTAGAATTATGGAAAAATGGAAGAAAAAATCCTCCTCCGCGAATTCAGGTTAAGGCAATAAAAGATAAAATAAAAATAAAAGACAAAGATGTTGAAGTTGTTCAGGCTGAATTAATTAATGCTCCTATTGAATTCAAGAAAGAAGAGAAAAAAGATTCGTATAGCCTTCCCAAATTAGGTAGGAAAAAAGATAAACAGGAAGAAGAAAAAAAAGAAGTCCTGGAAAAAGAAGAAAAAAGAGAAACAAAATTGCAAAAAGAAGAAGAATCAAAGCCTGAAGATATTTTAAAGCATCAAAAGGTCTCTTCTAAAGAAGCTCAGGAAAAGATGAGAAGCCAAAAGATAATTTCTTCTCCTCAAAAGCCTAGACATGAGAAACATGATGCAAAAGGAAAGAAATAATTCTGAGAATTTTTTACCTTTTGAAAAAGCAGAGAAAAAATTATTTATCAAAAAAGAGTCTACTTCAGAGCAAGGTATTAATCCAGAAAGTAGATCAGTTGAAGAATTAATAAATTATGGAATTATAAATTTAAATAAACCAAGAGGTCCATCTTCCCATCAGGTTTCTGCATATGTTCAGCAAATCTTAGGGATAGACAAAGCTGGGCATTCTGGAACTCTTGATCCTCATGTAACAGGAGTCCTGCCAATTGCTTTAGGAAAAGCAACAAGGATAGTCCAAACTTTACTAAAAGCAGGAAAAGAATATGTAGGGATAATGCATTTACATACTGATATTCCAGATGAAGAAATAAAAAATGTAGCAGAGCAGTTCACAGGAAAGATAGAACAATTGCCCCCAATAAGAAGCGCCGTAAAAAGAAGGTTAAGAACAAGAGAAATTTATTATTTAGAAATATTAGAAATAAAAGGAAGAGATGTTTTGTTCAAAGTAGGTTCAGAAGCAGGTTTCTATGTAAGAAAATGGTGCCATGATTTTGGTTTAAAATTAAAAACAAATGCCCACATGCTTCAGTTAATAAGAACAAAAGCAGGCCCATTCAAAGAAAAAGATTGGCATTCATTGCATGATTTAAAAGATGCATATACTCTGTGGAAAGAAAAAGAAGATGAAGAAGAGATAAGAAAGGTGATTCTGCCTATTGAAAGGGCAGTAGAGCATCTTCCTAAAATTTGGGTCATGGATAGTGCAGTAAACACTCTATGTCATGGGGCAGACCTGAATGTTCCCGGAATATGCAGGTATAATGAGTTTAATGAAGATCAAATAGTTGCAATAATGACATTAAAGAATGAGTTAGTATGCTTGGCAGATGCAGTAGAGCACAGCTCTTTCATAAAGAATAATGATAAAGGTAAGATAGCAAAAACGAAAAAGGTATTCATGGAAAGAAATACTTACAAATAAATAATTTCTTGTTTTATTTAAATCATGGACACATCGCTACGCTTCAGACCCTATTATGGAATTTACGCCAGAAGCAGGACCGTCTCATTAGATTTAATATTAATAAGCCTCAATGGAGATGGTAATACAGTTACCAATGCAGAGTTAAGAGCAAATTATGCAGATGGCAGGTCAGCTACATTTGGGGGTAAATAATGGCAGTATTACAGAGATAGCACCTGGCTTTATAGCTTGGATAGCCAACAATCCAAGTGGCAGACAATTAGTTTGTAGACATAGAGGCTACTGGGTTTCTAAACCAAGAAGATATTATCCCCCCTAACAGTATTTTACATCATAAACAACTAAATAGCATTCCTTACTACTTTTAATTTTTGTTAAGTTTTCTAAAAACCTTAAAACTTCTTCAGAATTATACTTTTTTTCTAATTTATTATCATATTCTACTCTCGAAAAGTCAGGAGAAACATAGCACGCATATTCATGTAATTTTAGACTAAATGGCTGGGATAGTTTGTACTTATTACCTTCCTGCACAACATATCCTTTCTTAACCAATGACATAACAACATCATAGACATCTGAAAATTGTAAACCTGTCTTAGAAAATATTTCTGCAGAAGTAAAAGTATTCATTGTTAGTGCAGCATCAAAAACTCTTTTTTGCTGGGGGCTCAA